>NZ_JAKKRO010000012.1:0-94620 GCF_025654235.1 Shewanella sp. SM32
GGTTGATGGTTCAATGCCTGTTGTGGCTAGTTGGTTTACACGCACAGCAACAGGGCTGGGATAAGCATTTTCAGGCCAATACCATTGGGCATCGAACGGTACTCTCAACGATTCGCTTGGGATTGGAGGTACTCAGGCGGCCTGATTATCAAATCACGGAGAAAGAATTGCTGGCGGCCTGGGTATTATTCGCCAATCAGTTGCTCAAATATGGCTATGCTATGGCTGATTTATGAGGGGATCCTTCAGGTGAAAGCTAGCTCGCTATTTGATAGGCAGGATGTCTGAATGTCGTGAAGTGCATGGATGCACATGAGCGACCATAGTGAGATATATATACTTTTATGGTAATTTTTTGGGGAGTTACATTCTGCGGAATTGAGCCGGGGTTAGGACCAGCTGAGAACTACCTGTTTTATTTTTTATTTTTAATATTAATGTCCACATCAGAATGATTTGTTATTTGACTTAATACTACTAACGTATCTAATGTGTTGAGTTAATAAATAGCATCATCAAGGTTGATAGATTGAAAGAATTACACTTTAGTATAGTGAGCGACAGTTTGCTGAAAACCCATAAGGCAAAGCTAAGTGATTGTGAATATTTAGAGTTGAGTAATGCTAGAGAGATTCTATCTAAAATACTTGACCATGAAGAATTATATGATCAGGTAATAGAATCCTATGTTGAAGCTAAGTCTACAATGTATGAAATGAGTGTCAGAGCTATTTCTGACAGTGTTAAATATGATTACATAAAGAATCATAATAATCGTAGTAAGCTAAATCGCCTTTATTTCAATGTTTTAAACTTCAGTAAACTATATCTTGATCGCCACTTTCATGATGGGGATAAGAAATCATTCGTTAAAAGTATTACTGCTTCAGAAAGTAGTCACGACGAGGTTAAAAAGCATCGACAAGATATATCAAAGAATAATCCTGATTATATTTTTGGATGCAAATTAAGGAATTATGTACAGCATGCTTCGTTGCCCGTAAAAACGTTCACTACAGGTGTTCGCTGGAGTCCAGAAGATAATCAAAGTGTTGCTATTTTTCATGTGCCACTTGCTAAGAAAAAGCTAATCGATAGCGGTATTTTTTCACAACAGATGTTATTAAAATATGGTGAAAAAATTGATTTGCATCAAATTATGGATGGTTATATTTACGCAATTTCAGAAATGCATTTGAAGAGTAGACAGCTAATAAAGGATTATATGGAAAAAAGTTTAGAAGTAATTAACTTGAAGAGGCGTCAGATAGGGTTAGAACATAGTAGCTCATTATGTGATATCAACGTTGTTGATACTGAACAAGGAGTAAGTTTATTCTCACTACACGTTGAATGGTTTAGTGTAGTTGAGCATCTGCAAAAAAAGAACTTACACTCATTAAATTTCAAACGCTTTACTCACATACCGTATCAGTAGGATGTGTTTGTTAAATATTTGTAGCCGTCTAACTTATAGGGATATTTCTTATAAAATAAAAGTGCTGTTTGTCTTTGGAGTGTGAGTGCTTAATCATTTTCAGTATGATCATATTGGATTAGGGTTTGGCTATCCACCTCACTCTCTGCGATTTGCTATCAAGCCTAACTCATCTTAGTTTCGGTTATGATTGACTTAATACAACAAACCGAGCAAACACACTACGGTGCTGGCGGGCAATATGGGCTGTAACCAGCGTGGTTTGTAACTGAGTAAAATCACTAGGATTATCGAACTTAAACACACCCAGCCGAGCAGTAATACGCTGGCGTACGCTGGGCCGTAATGACGACTGGCAAGCCAATAGCACAGGACGAGCGTTGCAGTACCAGCGGTGCGAAATCCGCGTGCCTGTGCATCGGTTAACGGGCGGTTACGCACGGCGCGGTGGTGGTTAAAATAAGATAATGCCAACAGCCCCATGGCGATAAAACAGGTTAACAATTCGCCTGTGGCTGTCATGATTCAACTCCTAATTCTGTCGTCGCTTTGGCTACCCGTGTAGCCAGCACTTTTTTAGGGCTACGCAAGCGTTTGGCTGCCATGTAAAACAGCGCTGCAAGTCCGAGCATCATGAGATCAAATCCTGCGAGAACATAGGCTTGGCGCTGTAGATTGCTTATCAGCTGATACTGCGAAGTCATGGCGTTGAGCAGAGGTAGCAGGCCATAAAGCAAGGATGTGAGTAAAAAGAGTCGTTGCCATGTTTGTTTATCTCGTTTGAAACAAGCGAGCAGTGCGACTAACGCCCAACTGATAAAGAAACAATGGATTTCCCAGTTCTCTCTATCCGCAAAGGTGACGGGTAAGAGTCGATTGGCATAAAAATAACAGGCTAACGCAATGGGCAGGCCAGCAAAGGTGGCGAGATTCAACATGTTCACTAGCGTGAGCCCGCTATGATTCTTATCTTTTTTAAGCTGCTTTTGTGCCAGTTTATCGGCCCACATAATCGCGCCGCTGGCGATCATCACGCAGCCCGTTAATCCCGCCAGTAAATACAGTAAACGTAGGCCTTGGCCTGCAAAGCGACCACTGTGCAGGGCTATCATGGCACTTT
Organism: Shewanella sp. SM32; assembly: GCF_025654235.1. Classification (NCBI taxonomy): domain Bacteria; kingdom Pseudomonadati; phylum Pseudomonadota; class Gammaproteobacteria; order Alteromonadales; family Shewanellaceae; genus Shewanella; species Shewanella sp. SM32. The sequence continues at coordinate 2,559 of NZ_JAKKRO010000012.1, forward strand.
GGGTTTGATTCGCTCCCGAAGTCACAGCCGACTGCGCCAAAACAGCACCTGTCACAGTAGACAAGTGATACCAAGGCGCTTGCTGATTTAAGCTGTGCTCAGGGGCGATTTTGACTGTTACGCTGGCATTGCTGTCGTTGAGATTATCAAACTGCAAGCCTTCAAGTGGCGACTCACCCACGACACTGTGAATCGCACTGAGTAAACTCTGACTATCGAGCATAGTGGCTGGCGTGCCAGTGGCGGCGGGAGTTTGGTAAATTGGTTTCCATTGCGAATAAAAGGCTTGAGTTTCATCACCATATTGCGTGTTAAGTCCCCATGGCATATACATAAACATCAGGGTCACTAGGCCGGTATAAGTGATCATAAGATGAAAGGGCAATGCGAGAACTGAGCTGGCGACATGGGCATCTAACCAAGAGCGCGGGCCTTTTCCGGGGCGAAAACTAAAGAAATCCTTAAAAATACGTTTGTGGATCACTATCCCGCTGATGATGGCGACCAACATGAACATAGTGCAAAAGCCGACAATCCAACGCGCCGTGAGCACACTCATGTAGTACAAGTCGAAATGCAGTCGATAGAGAAAGTCGCCCCCTCGGCTTTCCCGTGCTTTAGGTAAGGCTTCACCTGTTGCAGGGTTAATAAAGCCTTGATGATAATCACCAAATCGCTGGCCTTCAGCGGTGGGATCGCTCCATGCATAGGTCAGTAATGGCATCCGTTGTGTGGGCAAGTAAATCCACCATGACTCAGCGTCAGGCGCTTGTTGTGCCAAGGACGTGAGGCCCTTGAGTATCAATTGTTGATTATCCGCATTGGCATCATATTGGCTGCTGTGGTTTTCGGGTTGCATCCACAGGTTGATTTCAGCACGGTAATAGGCCGCTGTTCCGGCGAAAAAAACCAGAAACAACACCCAGCAGGTGAGCAATCCAACCCAAGTGTGTAGCCAAGTCATTGAACGAAAAAAGGAGTCTTTCATAATCCACTCCCTTGAGCGCTTGTTGCATCAAACGCTTTAGCGGCGAGGTAAGCTAAATACAGCAGACCGCTAAGCGCGAATAAATCCAGCCAGTATCGCCATGTTGATTTAACGCTGAACACCCAAATCACGGCGCAGGTGTACACAGTAAATGACAGCATCATGGCGGTTAACACCCGATCAACCTGAGATAACGGCAGGATTTGCGCGAATAAAATAGTCGCTACTGCACTTAACAAATAGCCGCCAAAGGTTGCTGCGAGGCAGCGATTGCCTATGTTCAGGCTATCGCTCCAGATGGCTGACGTTTTCCAGCGCATCAGTCTTTGTGTTAACGGTGGAGTCATGTTGGTTTTTTCAGTCATGATGGTGTGCCACTTCTGCTGAATTTGTCTTGTGGGTGCGGGATAGCACAGAGATTAACAGGGCGGGTAAAAAGGTTAAGCTGAGTAGCGTTGCCACGATAATGCCTGCCAATACCACTATGCCAACGCCGCGGTAGAGTTCGCTGCCAGCACCGGGGAATAACACCAACGGCAATAACCCAAACAAGGTTGTCGCGGTAGACATTAGAATCGGTCGTAATCGACTGGCGACGGCAGATTTTACGGCATCAACGATACCAAACTGACCCGATTGCAGGTTTTTACGGCTCTGTTCCACGATCAAAATCGGGTTGTTAACGACAGTGCCTAATAGGATTAGAAATCCAAGCATAGTAATCATATCAAAGGGTTGGTGCCAACCTTGGCCGCCAAGATACGCAAATAAGCTGCCAGTATAATTAAGCGCTTGTAAGCCGACTAAACCGCCCGCAAGTCCGAGCGGGATAGTGATCAGTACAAATAACGGATAACCCCAGTGATTAAAAATCGCGACTAATAACAAGTAGATGATCAACACGGCGACCAGAAAATTGCTGGAGAGTGCCGCTTTCGTCGCTTCGAGTTGATCGGCTGCGCCCGAAATGTCCAAACTGACATCTTTGCCGACAGCACCCTGTTGATAGAGGATGGGGACTAATTCTTCCCGCACCTTAGCAACAGCGGTTTCTAACGCAATGGAACGCGGCGGAATAATGTAAAGAGTCACGGTTCTGCGGCCATCGACGCGGCGTAAACTGTCGCTATCCATTTGCTCACTAATGTCGGCCAAGGCTTGCAGTGGCAGTACATTACCCTTAGGCGTGACTATCGGCGCGAGTGCCAATTGCGACAGACTCTGTTGATTGCCTGCCAGACTAAATAGAAAGATATCCACCTTGTTATCATTGAGGAAAAACTCGTCGACATAGGCGCCATCGCTCAGTGCCGAAACTGCATAGCCAAACTCGCTGCCGCTAAAATCTTGTTCTACAAGACGTTGCCAGCGAGGGGAAATCTGCCACAGCGGTTGATCTAGCGACAAGGTCGATGGGTCTGAATACCGCTGTGGTTCGGCAAATACTTTTTCCGCCGCTTGATACGCCGCTTCTGCAGCACGATAGAGGCTGGCTTGATTCGGGCCAGAAATATCCAAGGCGACAGCGCGGGTGCCACCATCGTTGCTGGAAATAATGGAGCCCCGCGATGAATAGGCGCGCATGCCAGGATATTGCTCAAACAAGGCGGTGAGTGAGCTCATCATGGCATCCATATCTTGGCTGCGAACGGGCTCGCTCATCACCCAAATACTGCCGACACCTACGCTGAGGGTATAGTATTTTAGTGGCGGGACTTTTTGCTCACCACGTTCAAAGGATGCCGCCTCGGCATTGACTCTCGCGGATAGCTGAGTCGTTAATTCTTCAGCAATTTTAGCCATTTCGGATAGGTTGTAACCCGGCGGCGCGACCATAGAGGTAAAGGCTTTTGGTTCTTCGCCTTCGGGTAAATATTCGGCCGGAGGCATAAGCCAAGCCGCAAGCCCAATCGTCGAGACGAGTGACAGCACAATCACAAAGATGCGGCGTCTTGCCGACAGTACAAGTTGGCTGACTAAGCTCAATATGCGTGATGCTTTGGGCGGCTCACTTTGGTTTGTCTGCGCCGAGTGCATCTTACCGAAACCAAAACGGGCAATAGCGGCGGGTACGATGAACACCGCGACCAGCATAGAAGCGATAATGGATGAAGCGATGGCAATCGCGATATCCGAGTACAGTTGCCCCGCTTCTTGTTTGATAAATAGAATGGGTACAAACACTAGCACTGTGGTGAGCGTCGAGGCTAATACTGCGGGCCAGACATCGTAGATACCACTTATGGCTGCTTCGAGACGCTCTAATCCGCGTCTGCGCGCTTGTTCAATACTTTCGAGCACCACAATGCTGTTATCGACCGTCATGCCGATGGCAAAGGCAACACCCGCCAGCGAAATGACATTAATGGTGCGATCAAACACCAGCAGCCCGACGAAGGCGGCTAAGGTACATAGCGGAATACCGATAACACCAATCAGGGTGGCTCGATTCGAGCGCAAGAAGAGATACATCACTAAGGTTGCCAGTAAGGCTCCTAGGCCTAAATTGACCCACACATTTGCAACCGAATCTTGCACATAGCGCACATCATCACTGAATAACTCTAACTGCATGGCGTGCTGGGCGAGTTGATTTTGATTGATCTGCGCTATCACGGGCATCATGGCATCTTTGATGGCGATAACGTTAGAACCGACATCCCGTTTGACCGCTAAGCTGAGGGTGCGTTCTTGTTCGGCAAAGGATAGTTCTCGGATCTCGGCGTGGTCGAGTTTTATCTCGGCAACGTCTTGCAGCAGAATATTCGTATTACCTTGGCGTTTTAAAATCAGTTGCTTAAGTTGATTTAAATCCTCAAAACGGCCAATTACCCGCAGTAAATAACGTTTTTTACCACTGTCGATATCGCCCGCAGAAGTGTCCTTGTTGCGATCTCGAATGGCTTGGCGCACGTCCATAATGCTGATGCCACGTTGGGCGAGTTTGGCGGGATCGAGCCGTATTTGAATTTGCCGTTCAGCGCCGCCTTGAATAGTGACGGAGGAAACGCCTTTGACGCGCTCCATTTGTGGGCGAATAAAGTCGTTAGCGAAATCGCGCATCATGTCTATGTCTAGATTCAGCGGGTTCCCCGCGACAGGCACGAGGCGGAAATACATGAAAGCGTTGTCTGAATATGAACTGCTGTAAAGCCTTGGTTGATCGACGTTTTCAGGGTAGGACGATACTTGGCTGAGCGCATTGCTAACACGAATAAGCGCGTCGCTTATCTCAGTGCTTTGGGGGAATTCGAGTTCTATCCATGCCGAACCCGTATCAGCCCAAGATGTCATGCGTTGTAAGTTGGGCAGGGTGCGCAGGTAGCGTTCCTGCTCAAGTAGAATTTCTTTTTCGACGTCTTGCGGTGTTGCCCCCGGCCAACCTGTGGCCACGCTGATGGTGCGCACATCTAAGTCGGGGATCATTTGGATTGGGATACGCAGTGCGGCAGCCGTGCCCAATACGCAAAATATCAAGACGATGACCGACAGTAAGGTGCCATGTTTAATTCCAAACTTCAGCATCTCACTAACCTCCTACTGCAGAGTTGAGTACAGAGACTGGCTGTTGGTCTTGTAGGCTTTCGTTACCGCGGATCACTACGGGCGCGTCTTTAGGTAATGGGCTAAGGATTTCAATCCCGATGGCACTCGTATGGCCCACTTGAACGGTATGCCGTTGGGCTATGTTGTTTTGCACGGTAAAAACACTGAACTGGCCGTCCGGGTGACGGACTAGCGCATCTTGCGGCACGACAACACTGTGTTGCGCCCGCTGTAAGTGGAAGGTCGCAGTGGCCGATGTGCCGGGCATCAAAAGTCCACTCGCATCAGGAATGGTTAAGCGCACCAAGAAGCTGCGAGCATTGTGGTCGCTCACGGGGACGAGTGCATTCACATGGCCGATAAACTGCTGTTCAGGCAGCATATCTGCGGCAATATCGACTTGAGTTGCAGTGGCTATGTTTTGGAACATTTCCTGTGGGACTTGAATATCGAGCCAGAGCTGTTCTTGGGATACTAAGGTGAAGATTTCAGTGCCGACATTGACCCATTCACCGGTTTCAGTTTGTTTGCTTGAAATCACTCCCGCAAACGGCGCGATCAGTTGGTGGCGGGCGACCACCTCTTTTTGGTGTGCTAATGCCGCCGTTAAACTCTGCAGATTAGCTTCGGCTTCGGTTAACGCCGCTTGACGAATCGCGCGCTCAGTTTCGGGAAATAATTGCTGAGAACTGAGTGTTTGCGCTTCGGTGAGGAGTCGCTGCTTTTCTGCCAGCATGGTCTTAGCGGCCATTACATCGGCCTGACGCTGTGCTAATTGGTGTATGGCTAAGGTGTCATCGAGTGCGAGCAAAGGCTGGCCAGCGGTAACGTTAGAGCCCGCATCGACCAGCACTTTGGCGACTAGGCCATCGGTACGTGCAGATAAGCGGGCTACCCGTGCGGATTTAATGGAGCCACTGAGTGGCAAAAGTTCATTGGTACTGCCTGTTTGGGGCAAGGCGACTCTTACAGGTGCTGTGCTTGCGTGGACTGCAGAACACAGCATGTATAAACCTATCATTAAATAACGCACGTTAACTCCATCTCATTATAAGATTATTACTGAGTGATAAAACTCGTGGTGGTGATGTGTAAAACGCTATCAACCTCGTTGCCTGCGAGTGTTTGTTTACCTTCTGTGGTGTGATTACTGACGAGTAAGTAGCGGCCCGCATCTGGGGTATCGAGGGCGAATTTACCTTGGGCATCGGTGGTGAAAGATTTACTCCAAAAACCGGGGCGATAAACTTGTACTGGATGATTCACCAGTGGTGCGCCTTTATAGCTAAGTACAAACTCGGGAGCGCCTGACTTTACTGGCGTAAATTCAAAATCTTGCAGCGGTTTTGTGTGTTCTTGTCCCGTGCGGGCATAGAGTATTGCGGCCTGCAATCCGGTCTCAGTTTTCCATGGTTGCCACGCGGTATCGGCATAGAAACTGATGTCACTCTTGCTATCTTGGGTTTTGACCAGTAAATGATCGGCCTGCGTTGTGGCGGTTAACGGTGTCTTGGCATTGGCGGCGAAAATACGCGCCGCGCTTAACGATGCTAACTCTTCTGCCGAAGCTTGCTCTGAACCCGGTTCGCCAAATTGCACTTTAACCGAACCATCGTTATTACGCTCAAGCCATACTTCATGTGCTTGAGCCGAAAAAGCGATACCGCCGAGTAAAGTGAGTATTACAAGTGCTTGTTTCATCAGATCATCCTTAATGTTATTTCGGGTTAGGGCTATGTTTTAGAGCGTCCAACGTAGTGACAGTGTGGCATTACGTGGCTCGCCAAAGTCGGCGTAACCCCAGAGTGAACGGTTGTAGTTCTTGTCGAAAATATTGTTAATGTTCAATTGCATAGAAATAGAAGGTGTGATTTGGTAGCCAAACATTAAGTCAACGAGTGAGTAGGCGGATTGTGTTTGGCGGTAAGCCACATTCGGCGCGCCATCGACACCCCAAATAGTGCCTTGATAGAAGGTGCTGCTCTGCCAGCGCCAGCTTGCACCTGCAGTAATGCCCGGCAGAATGTCTTCAAAGTTATATTTAGTGGTGAGTTTGAAGATATCTTCGGGCAGATAAGTTTGACGACGTAGGCCATCTTTATCTTCTGCATTGTTGTGGGTATAACCACCGCTGATATCCCATAAGTCGGTAAGACGTCCGGCTATTTCTAACTCATAGCCTTTGGTGGTAATCCCATCCACACTTTCGTAGATAGAGTCACCGGAAGGTAGCTGACCTTTACCTGCATACTCGGGTTCGTTGTCTTTATTGGTTTCGTAGATGGCGGCTGACATGTTTAGCGTGTCATCGAACAGCGCGACCTTGACGCCGCCTTCGACGTTTGTGCCTTCTGCAGGTTCGAGCAGTTGGCCATCTTCACCAAAATAGGTGCCAGGTTTGAAGATTTCAGTACGGCTAGCGTAGACAGCGATCTGCTCGGTCACATCGTAGACTAGGCCGTAGTAGGGGATGAAAATACCGGTTTTTTCCATGGTTGCATCTGTGCTGTTACCCACGAGATCATGCTTTTCGTAGGACCAGTTACTTACGCGTCCACCGACCATTAATTTCAGTGAATCCAACAGATTGACACGGACAGTGCCGTAAACACCCGATTGGCTTTGCTCATTGGTTTGGCCATTGGTGGGGGAATTAGGAATATTAGGCTTGGGGTAATTGCCCTGATCCGCAACGTTATAGCGACGTTGGGGGGCGGAGTTCGTGTTGATGTTATCGAACTCGTTGTCACCATAGTTAAAACCGATCACAGCGCTATGTTCACGGCCGAGCAAGTCGAAGTTACCCGTTGCATACAGGTTGAAACTGTTGGTATCGGATTCACGATCATGTTGGGCGGCATAAGTATCGCCCCAAGGGCCAACAAATTCGCCGGTTGATTTGACGATATAATCGCCTGGGTAAAAGGCCAATGCGTCTATGGTGGCGTTAGCAATACGATAGGCACTGACAAGTGACCAGTCGTTATCGAATCTATGTTTAAACTCGGCCATGAGACTTTTTTGGGTCACGTCCCAATGGGTCCAGTCCTGTGAGCTGGAATAACTGCGGCCGAAATCGACAGCTGTGCCATCGGTATAAAATGCGGGATTAGAGTTCCAGTTATACACGCCATCGGTTTGCGATTTTTGATAGTCCGCAAACAGTGACAGGCTAGTATCTACGCCTAGACTCGTTTCAACCACGCCATAAAGCACTGTGGTATCGCGCTGATAGCGGTCGATAAAAGAATCGCCTTTCTTCACCGCACTGACGAATCGACCTTTCACATTGCCTGAATCCGTGAGCCAGCCAGAAACATCGGCCTCAAGTCTATAGGTATTCCATGAGCCATAACTCGCACTTGCCGTGGCGCGGGTGTCATCCGTTGGACGTTTACGAATAAAATTAACCGTGGCAGAAGGTTCACCTAAACCGCTTAAAATCCCTGCCGCCCCTTTTAATACTTCAACCCGTTCGGCAATCACGGGGTCTAAACCTTGATCAATTGAGCCGCTGTAAACATGGGATGAAGAGGTCGTGATTAAGCCGTCAATTTGGACACCGCTGTCGAGTGCATAACCGCGCACGAAAATCTGACTATTTTCAGAGGCATCGCCCACCATAGTGACGCCAGGAGTGTGATTTAACACTGACTCCATAGTGACCAAACCTTTGTCACTGATCATTTCTTCGGTAATCAAAGTGACGCTTTGTGGGGTTTCTTTGAGTGACATAGACAAACCCGTGGCGCTATTCATTGCCGCGCGGGTGTATGTTCCTACCACGTTCAATCTTTCTATCTGTTCTGTATCTTTTTTCTCATCTTGCTTAGGGTCAGTATTGGCTTGAACCGTCAGAGTAAGTGTGCTGAGAAGTACAGGGATCAATGGCGAGCGCCAAGACGTTAAAACAGATAGGGGAGGCATGGTATTTCAATCCTTTCAGGCGATTTCAGATTAAATGATGATTGGTGATCCTGAGTGCAAATAAAGCGTTTAGGTGCAAATGAGAATCGATCGCATGATAGGTTTGTTGAAAATAAATGCAATATGCTCAATGTGTAAATTGTTTAAGCTGGGTTGTAACTTATTGGCGAATAGCTTGTCAGCGAGCTGTGATAAGCCGTCGCAGTGGGATCTGCACTTTTAGCGCATGCCTTACTATAACTCGGTTTCAGGGCATCGACTTGGAACTCAGGCTGTTGTGGATAGGGTCAATTTAGCCAACAAAAAGGCCACAGTCGTTACCGACTGTGGCCTTTAATCTTTACAATTGAATCGAAATCCAGCGGACTTGTTAAGCCTAAAAGTGTGATTTACACCTTAGGTTTATGCCCGTACTTGGCCTGTGCCTGAGACTAAATACTTCTCAGCGGTCAAGGATTCGAGTCCCATTGGGCCATAGGCATGTAGCTTAGAGGTCGCGATGCCGATTTCTGCTCCAAGGCCGAGTTCGCTGCCGTCGGAGAAGCGCGAAGAGGCATTGACCATTACCACAGAAGCATCGACCGCACGTTGGAAGTGTGCGGCAGTGACTTCGTTTTCGGTGCAAATCACTTCGGTGTGCTGGCTACCAAAACGAGCAATATGTTGGATAGCATGGTCAAAGTGATCGACTTGGCGAATGGCAATTTCGAGATTTAAATACTCTTGGCCGAAATCGTCTTCTTCCATGTAAGTACAGTTTTCAAAATAACCACCGGCTTGAGTACAAGCATTGATTTTAACCTTATGCTCGGCCAGCGCTTTGGCTACCTTAGGCAGGAATTGCGAGGCAATTTCTTGGTGTACTAATAGGGCTTCGAGGGCATTACATACGCCAGTGCGCTGGGTTTTACCGTTGAGCAGTAAGTCCATAGCAATATCCAGATCGGCATCTTTATCGACGTATAAATGACACACGCCTTTAAAATGCTGGATCACTGGGATTTTACTGTTGTCAGTCACAAAGTTAATCAAGCCTTCGCCGCCGCGGGGAATGATCACATCGATATAATCTCGTTGCTGCAGCAGTTCTAGCATGAGGGCGCGATCTGGGTCGGGCACCACAGTGATTAACGCCTCGGGCAAGCCGTATTGTTTCAATACGCTTTGCAAAATAGTGGCGATAATTTTACTGCTGTGTAGCGCCTCTTTACCGCCGCGCAAAATCACGGCATTGCCGGATTTAAAGCACAGGGCACCCGCATCGGCGGTGACATTGGGGCGCGCTTCATAAATCATACAAACCACGCCCAATGGAACGCGCATCTTACTGATGGATAAACCATTAGGTCGTTGACCTATATAACGTTCGTTGCCAATGGGATCGGGTAAGGCGGCGATGGTTTCAATGCCTACCGCCATAGCTTCGATACGCTCTGGCGTTAGCGTTAATCGGTCGAGCATGGCAGGGCCGACGTTATCGGCGGTCGCTCTGTGTAAGTCGATTAAATTTGCGCTTTGGATTTCATAGGACTTTTCACGTAATGAGCGTGCCATATCGAGGAGTACAGTATTTTTAAGCTGTTCGTCAACTTGGGCGAGGATCAGAGCCGCTTTGGCAGCTTCTTGAGATAAATTTTTGATTAAAGTCATATTTACTCCGCTTATGTTTACTCGCTTAGTTTTATTCGGCTGATGCTTATTCGAGAATGGCGATGTTTTTCTCGGAAATAATCGGTCCAGTCTTTTGCTGAAATTCACTGGCAAACTCGCGATCGTCTTGGTCCGTAATAAAGCTAAGCAAACAACTGCTGTAATTGGATTTGGCCTTTGCCAATTTAGTGCCATCGTCTTTGCGTACTAAAATGGTGTCACCGACAGAAAAGTCCCCATTGATGGCAACGACATCGTCACTGGTCAATTGCTCGCTATGGATATCAAGGGCGATATTAAAGTCATTTTCAACAATGACTTCGCCTTGAGCCTGCGAGGTATGTGTCATCCAGTGCAAGTGATCCTGCATTGGCTTCTCATCGGGGGTAAATAAGGTTCCTGGGTTTTGGCCCTTCAACAATTGGTTGAATGAGTCGGCATCAAAACCATTAATAATAAAGGTTTCGATCCCGTGGGAAATCGCCTTCTTGGCGGCTTGTATCTTAGTCCGCATTCCCCCCGTACCGACGGCACTGCTAGCGCCGCCCGCCATGGCGTAGATCTCGGCATTAATCTCGGTAACCTGCTTGATAAGCTGTGCATCGGGATATTCATGGGGGTTTTGTGTGTAAAGCCCATTCACATCCGAACAGATAATCAGCGTATCGGCATCGGCCGCCGCGGCGACCATGGCCGAAAGATTATCGTTATCGCCAACTTTGAGCTTGTCGGCGGTGACGGCATCGTTCTCGTTGATGATAGGCAATAGCCCATGTTCGAGTAGGCTGAAAATTGTGTCTTTAATACTGATGTAACGATCTCGATTGCGTAAATCACCGTGGGTTAACAGTAGCTGTGCGGTTGGGAAATCAAATAACTTGTTCCATGTGGCCATCATATCGGCCTGGCCCGCTGCAGCCATGGCTTTCTTCACTGTGACGCTCGGTTTATCAACCTCGCCAAAGTGATGCCATCCTGCAGCGACTGAGCCCGAAGAGACCAAGACAACTTGGATCCCTTGGGCACGACAATAAGTAATAAATTGGGCAATGCCGAGTAAGTAGTGGCTGCTGCAACCTTGTTTGTGTGGAGCAATCAGGGCACTACCTACCTTAACGACAATGCGTTTCCAGGGTAAGTCAGTCATACCTGCGCGCCTCATCTGTCTTCGGCTAAAACACGGCCAGCCTTATGGAATAATTTAGTGGTTTTGGCACAGGGATCAGTATCGAGTAACGAGACTATCCAAATCACCACACTGCTCACGGCAAAGCCGGGGATCATCTCATACACCACTGTGGTTAAAGCTTTACCGTCAGCAAGTACAGGTGCATAAATCCAAAACAACACTGTAGCTGCGCCTGACACTATGCCGGCAATCGCGGCTTTGTGGGTTAGGTTAGCTTTATACAAGCTAAACAAGACTAACGGACCGAAGGCTGCACCGAATCCTGCCCATGCATTACTCACCAGTGATAGCACACTGCTAGAGCGGTCAAGCGCCAGTAGACTTGCGACAATTGCCACGCCAGCTACGCCAAAACGTCCCATTTTCACCATGTCTTTTTCGCTAGATTCTTTCTTCGAGATCACGCGATAAATATCTTCCGTTAGCGAGCTTGATGACACTAATAGTTGCGATGAAATGGTGCTCATGATCGCGGCCAGAATTGCGGCTAATAAGAAGCCACTAATGATCGGATGGAACAACAACTCAGAAAACACGATAAAGATGGTTTCAGGATCGGTCAGCTTCATGCCAAATTTATTGGCGTAAGCGATACCGACAAGACCTGTTGCCAGTGCACCCACAATGGTCACTGTCATCCAGCCCATACCTATGTGTCTGGCGGTTTTAATGTCAGCGACTGAACGAATTGCCATAAAGCGCACAATAATATGCGGTTGGCCAAAGTAACCGAGTCCCCAAGATAAGCTTGAGATAAGCCCTAACATAGTGACGTTTTGCATGGCATCGGTGAAGTGTGGAATCGATTGATACGCAAAGTTCAGCATAGTGTCAGCGCTGGTAAACTCTTGATATGCCACCACAGGCACTAAGATTAAAGCGACAAACATGATACAGCCTTGGACAAAGTCAGTGAGGCTCACTGCTAAGAATCCGCCCAACAAGGTATAAGAAACCACTACGCCGAGGGTGACGACTAAACCTATGTCGTAGTTCAGGCCAAATGCTGACTCAAATAACTTACCGCCAGCCACTAAACCCGCTGAGGTATACAAGGTAAAGAAGATCACAATGATCACGGCCGAGATAATTCGGATACTACTGTTGGCATTGCCGAAGCGTTTAGCAAAAAACTCCGGGATAGTAAGGGCGTTATCCGCGACTTCGGTATAGACCCTTAATTTGGGTGCAACGACCAAGTAATTAATTAGAGCACCAATTAATAGTCCAAGTGCGATGTAAATGGTTTCGAAACCAACCAAAAACATTGCGCCGGGAAGACCCATTAGCATCCAGCCACTCATGTCAGATGCACCCGCTGAGAGTGCGGTGACCTGTGGGCTCACCTTGCGGCCGCCCAAAATATAGCCGGATACATCGCTGGTGGATTTTTTATAGGCGAATAAGCCAATAGCAAGCATGGCGATAAAGTAAATTGCTAAGGAAACGTAAGCCAGGTAATTCATGGGTTATTTGTCTCCTAACGCTTTGTTATTTTGAATAATACTCGGTTTCAAAATGACAAAGAGATAGGTGCTTAATATTGCGCATAAACACATAAACTGCATGGTTTCCTTGGCGTGTAATCGGGTAAAGCTTGCTACTTGCGAGATAAGATTTTCCTCTGGTGGGTTCTCCGTAGACATAATTGCTCCTTGGTTGATAATTGAATTTATATCACCAATATAGTTAGTGATCTAATTATATTAAGGCATTTTATCGGCCAAATATCAAGCTTCTATTGGATTTAAATGGTTTTGGCTGCGGCACGAGGGTGGCTTTTTCGGCGGAAAATAGTTTGAGAACTGACTATTTTTCAGCGGTGTTTTTCTGCTCGGCGATACTGTGGGCAGTGCGTTCGAAGGTTAATGTGATGCGTTCAAACATCCCAGTAATCAGAGTGAATTGTTCGTGGGGTAACGGGCATTGCGCCAGCGCTTGTAATAAGGCTTCGCTGCTGGTGTTAAACTCTTCTGCGACTTGGCCGTGGGCGCAGGCGATAAATGCCTGACCTAAATTGTGTTGCCAGAGGTTGAGTGCATTTTCTAAGTCTGAGTGCGTATCTGAAATCCCCTGCAACATGCGCCGCATTCGAATCGACACATGGCCTAGATTAAGTGCAGTGAACACCAGATCGGTAAATACCCTCGAACTCTTGCCCGAGCCTTTTTCGTAACTGGCGATCCGCAGGAGTCGATCGCCCATGCGGGCGTTAAACCAAGGCTCAGGATCATCATGTTGCGCGATATGCACTAGATCTTTTTGGATAGATTGCAGCAGACGATATTGCATCAGCCGCTGGCTAGGTTCGGTGATCAATTTAAATAGCCAATACAGCACAGTAACGCCAACAAAAATCGCTAAGGCATTGCTGACAGTGTTTTCTATCGCAAATGAAATGGTATTACTGGGCTGTACTAATACCGCAAACGGCACGCAAATCCCGAGACCATAGGGCAAGGTCGGTCGATTCGCTAAGGCGAGTAGCCCAATAAAAAAGGGGCCTGCGAGCACTAAAATGAGGATTTCGAAATCGCCGCTACTCTCTGCCAGCAAAGGTAAAGCGTAAAACACTGTGAGGGGCACAGCGATAGTGATACCAACAAGAATACGGCGCAAAATCGTGGTTAGTATCGGCAGTGGCTGGCGCGCCATCATGATGGAAAAGACTACAGGCATCAGGATCATCATGAGTACCGCACTCGACCCTGTGCCGATCCACAGCGAAGCCCCAATGACAAATACCGCCATGCTGCGTAGACCGGTCGTAAACCCTATCAGTGGATCTCGGTGAAATTCCATTGGCGGCGCGTTGAGTTGTACCGCAGAATTGCTTGTCAGCACGTTATAACTTTTGAGCACCATGATCAGATCGGCGCTTAATTCCATCGCAACTTTGAGTAAGCGAGTCTCTAATGGGCTTCGGTCGCGGTATTGCATCAGGTTTTGCTGGAGTTGATACCTCAAGGTGCGCGCCATTTTGTAGCATTCTTGGTCATCACTGGATTGCGCCATCAAGGTAAAACTACTGCGCATATTGGCTAAGGATTTCGCGAGTGGTTCGCTAACCAGATGGGAATGATTACGTTGCAGCCGGCCAAATATTTGGATTGCCGCCAATAGCGAAAGGGTTTTATTGCAGAGAAAGTTCGGCGCATGGCTCTGCCCGCGTCCTTCGGGGCCTTCATAAATCACTGCGCTGGAGTCGTCACTCAGCGCCGATACTGATTCCATAATAGTGTCGATATGTTCATGGCGGCTCGCATGTACGCCCTGTAAATCGAGTTCTAATGCAAGATAGTTAAGCGTTTGATTAATTGTGTTTTTAGCATGCAGTTGCAGGCCATGTTTTACCTTAGTCGGCCAAAGTAGCGAACTGACCAAGACGGCACAAATTGCGCCGACGATAATTTCGCTGATCCTCGCCTGCGCCACATCGAATATTTTTGCACTATCGGCTGTGCCTGGGCTCGCCATCACAATGAGCACTATCAAGCAGGCTGTCATGCCCGCCATAGCAAAGGCATAGACAAAGTTTTGCTGGCGCACCATGGCCGACAACCCAGAATTTAACCCTATCCAGCAGGCGAGTAATCCTAAGGCGAGTTCGGGATAGGGTGTAAACCCGTTGAGTATGGCAATCCCTGCAAGTGCGCCGACTAAGGTGCCGCCAATTTGGCATAAGCCCTTTTCGATCACGAGGCCACTTTCGGGGCGAATTTGCAAAAATACCGCTGACACCAGCGCCCAATATGGCCGTTCTAAATTTAAAAACATGGCCACATATAAGGCGAGCGCCATCGAGATCACGCCTTTAATCGCGAAGATGAGGGTTCGTCGGTCGGGAAAAAATAAACTCTTAAGTAATAGCGTCATAATGACTATTTGTCAGTCTGTAGCTTGATGGAAACTGTCATGCCGACGCTCAGTTCTATGTCCTTAGGAATGCTATCTAGCTGGATATCGACCGGAATACGCTGCGACAACCTCACCCAATTAAAGGTTTGGCCAATTTGCGGTAATAACTGCCCATTAGCGGTGACATTGGTATTGGCAATCGCCTTACCTATGCTGACCACTTTGCCGTGCAAGACATGGCCACCACTCATTAGGCTGACATCGGCGTTTTGACCTATGTGAACCAAGGGGATTTTGGTTTCTTCAAAATAGCCTGTGATATAGAGAGAGTCTTGTTTGACGAGCGAAAATACTGAGTTGCCTTTGCTGACATAGTTGCCATTACGCAGGCTTAAATTGATCAGGGTGCCATTTTCGGGAGCGTGAATTTGCGTCCGCGCTAAGTCAATTTTGGCGGTATTCAATTGTGCCTGTGCGAGTTCATAACTGGTTCTTGCCAGTTCGGTATTGATAAAGGCTTCGTCGAAGGTTTCTTTGCTGACTAAGTTGGCGTTGGTCAAATCGATACGGCGTTTGTATTTATGTTTTGCCAGTTCCCATGTCAATTTTTGGCTTTCCGCTTTGGCATTTAATTCGGCAATTGTGGCCTTGTAGCGGGTATCGTCCACTGTGAACAATACATCACCTTTATTAACGACTTGATTGTCTTTTACATTCAGTTGGTTTACCCAACCGGATACATCTGGCGCTATGGTAATGATTTCGGCGCGAACTCGGCCGTCGCGGGTCCAAGGAGAATAAAGGTAGTGCGACCATATCCAATGTCCGGCGATACCTGCAATCGCGACCACAATAAGGGTGAGGCTGATACGAAAGATTTTTCCCATGAACAATCAACTCCCAAGCAAGTAAATGACCAACGCCAGATAGCAGATAAACAGCCCAACTTCGAACCAAGCTGCGCGCCACAGCTTGTGATAGAGCCCAGTTTGATAGAGTACCCCGCGAGTGATGCAGGAAAGCAGAAAAGCGAAGGGGATAAATATAATTAATGGACTAAATAACAAACCATCGAACGCGAGTTCTTTAAGCATTACGCTATTCATCCCGATAACAGTGGCGCAGCGATAACAGCGCTAAGTGTTTAAAATGCAAAGTACTCAGTCGAGATTATAGGAAAGTCGCGTGAGAGTTAATGGTTTTATGCTATCTGTGATCAATTAGGGCCAGCATAAGCTGGCCCTAAATATGATGAAATCAAAGCGAAAATCGCTTCTACCTCATGGTAACAAACTCTTCCGCGCCCGTGGGGTGGATAGCAACGACCGCATCGAAATCGGCCTTAGTCGCGCCCATTTTCATGGCGACGCCGAAACCCTGAAGGATTTCGTCCATACCAAAACCAATACCATGAATACCAACGACTTTTTCGTCCTTGCCAGCGCAGACTAACTTCATCTTACAGGCTTGGCGATGGGCCGTAACGGCGGTGTACATGGAGGTAAACGTCGACGTATACACTTTGACGTTATCGTCGCCGTATTGAGTACGGGCCTCAGGTTCGGTCAAGCCCATAGTGCCGATAGGTGGATGGCTGAACACAACGGTTGGGATCAGGTTGTAATCCATTTTGGCATCTGTCATACCGTTAAATAAACGCTCAGATAACAAACGGCCCGCTTTAACCGCAACAGGGGTGAGCTCTACGCCGCCCGCCATAATGTCGCCGACACAGTAAATCCCTTTGTGAGTTGTATTTTGCTGCTCATCAGTGATGACATAGCCTTTGCTATCTAATTGCACTTCGGTATTTTCTAGGCCGATATTGCCTGTTGCAGGTGAGCGGCCAATTGCCCAAATTAGGCAATCGACTGTAATGCTTTCACCGTTTTCTAAGTTTAATGTCAGGCTGTCATCGGCATTTTTAACCACGGCTTTTGGCACGCTATGGGTGTGTAATGTCGGGCCTTCGGTTGCCATCGCATCGACGAGAGCATCGACTAATATAGGGTCAAAGTTACGCAGCGGCGCATGTTTACGCACTAATAAGTGAGTTTCACTGCCCAGAGCGTGTAACACGCCAGCGACTTCTACGGCGATATAACCCGCGCCAACAACGGCAACACGCTTAGGTTGCTCGCGTAGGGCGAAGAAACCATCGGAGTCGATACCGTATTGCGCGCCAGGAATGTTCGGAATCGTCGGTGCGCCGCCAGTGGCGATAAGAATGTGATCGGCGGTGTAATGTTCGCCGTCCACTTCGATGGTGTTGCCATCCACAAAACGGCCGTAGCCATTTAACAGCGTCACTTTGTTGTTGGCAAAACCACGGCCATAGGCATCGTGAATACGACCAATGTAGGCTTCGCGGTTTTCGACCAAAGTGTTCCAATCGAATTTATTAACAGTGACGTCGAAACCATAATCTTTGGCGTAAAGGTTCATCGCTTCGGCAACATGGGCGCCATACCACATGACTTTTTTGGGCACACAACCTACGTTTACACAGGTGCCACCCACGTGTTTGGCTTCGATGAGTAGAACCTTAGCACCACGCATTGCCGCTCGGTTTGCTGAGGCGATACCGCCGCTGCCTGCGCCTAGGCAGATATAGTCAAAATGTTGAGCCATGAGTTTCTCCGTCTTACTTCAAGGATGAGATGCTTTACAGCAGAAGGTCATTGTAGGGGGCTTTGTGGTAACAGACCAGCCTATTGCATCACTAACGTATAAGGCATTGCTTTTAATAAAAAATATTACTAAAGCTGCACTCAGTTGTTATCGCGTGGCTGTTTCGCGGCGATATTGGCACTTAGAGTGATCGTTTTGAGCTGGGCCTTCTGCACCACATTTCAAACACTGCCACTCTTTTTGGCGGGCGCTGAGTTCGTCGGCTTGATGTTTAGCAGCGTTATCTTGCTTGTCGCCGAGTAGGGACTCTAGCTGATCCATACGTTTATCGAGCCAACGGCAATTAGGATCATTGGCGACATGTTCACGACTGGCTAGCTGTTGTTTGCGACTGAGTTTTTTACTCTTAGCGGCTTTGTTCGATTGAGTGGCTTTAGTTGATTTAGTGGTTTTGGATGGCTCTGCGGGTGTGACAGTGGGGGGCGAATACTCGAACGCACTTTGCACTTGGTTAGGCACATTAATCGGCTTACCTTCATTGTCGAGCAAAGTGCCTAGGGGCAAAGGCGCGGTTTGTGTCGGTTGCGCTAAGGATTCTAGACTCGGTTCAGGCTCTGGTACCTGCTGCGCATTTGTCGAGCTTGTAGCTTGGATAAAAAGCAGGGGCAAGGTAATGACAGCAGTTCGGATAAGATAGAAATGATGCGTTAACATTCCCTGTTCCTCGGCAAAATCGATGTGAATAGTGAGTCGCTCCGTCGATATTTTGAGTTTAGTTAGTGAGCTTTGTTTTTGCCAAATGTCACGGGATAAATTGACAGAGGAAGGTTGCAATACAGCGCTAGAAACATAGAGCTAAAACGACGTTAAAACGTTATTGCAAAGTGAATGCCGGCATAGGTTTGATCCTGTGAACTCATATCGCCATTGGCTGAGGCTTCTTGCTCAATATCACTCTGGGCAATGCTGTGGCTAATGTGTCCGCTAATACTCATGCTTGGGGTCAGTTGATAATTCGCTTCGAGGCCAAACTGCAGGTTATTACTGCCATCGTGTTCTTCTGTGCGGTATTTAAAATCAAACCCTTGAGTGATATAGGGCGTGAGGCTGAACTGGTCTGTGATATTCCAATAACTGTGCAAACTCACTTCAACAAAGTAGCCTGCCGCCTCTGTGGAATAGACATAACTCACCGATGGTACCAACCAAGCTGTGGCGCTGTAGGCGAGTTCTGCAAATAGCTCGTTATCTTGGCAGCGGCTATTGCTATAGCCTTCAATGCGCTGATATCCCAGATTGGCCTCAAGGTTTTCGGCTAAGTTGAACCCATATTCAAGGCCGATATTCCACTCTGTATAGGCTTGGCTATCACCGCGTCCGACTAAGGCATAAGTGGTTAAGTTGCCGTGTTGAACGGCAGCATTGAGCCAATAAATACCCCCATTTTGCAAGTTATTGCGACCCTGTGAGACATATTTGCTGTCCCAACCTAAATCCAGCGTCACCGCCAAAGGTTCTGTTATCTGGCGGGGTAATATGGTGTTTGAAATACTATCGACTTGTTCTAGGCCCTCATTAGCAACTGCGTTGTGACTAAGGCAGTTGATCCCTAATGTGCAGAGGACGCTGGCGATAAGTTTCACTGAGTGTGTTGCCATATTTTTGCTGATTTTGGTCGAGGTACGTTAGTTATGCAGATAATACCTTTCCCATATACAAACATTAATGCGAATTGATTCGATTTGCGATCGAGATTGCAACAATGTGTAGGTAAATAAAACGTAAATCCTAAATGCGAACTAGTTCACTTTTTTTCAGGGGAAATAGGGTTAAGTAAGGCGTTCGAAGGGGACAATCGGTTTTCTCGCCTTGATAAATAGGCCATTAGCCCTTATTTATAACAGATACAGATTGTTGAGGAGTCAATATGAGCAACCCTTTGCTTAGCGGCGCAAAATTACCGCTTTTTTCACAGATTAAACCGGAACATATTCAAGTCGCCGTTGAGCATGCCATTGCTCAGTGCCGCACTAAGATTGATGAAGTGCTGCAGAACCAAGGTCCTTTTACGTGGGACAACTTGGTCGCGCCATTAGAACAGGTTGACGATGAGCTAAGCCAAATTTGGTCGCCCGTTTCTCATATGAATTCAGTGACTAGCACAGATGAGTGGCGTGCCGCCCATGATGCTTGTTTACCTCTTTTATCGGAATACGGCACTTACGTTGGCCAACACCAAGGTTTGTATCAAGCCTATAAAGCGCTGCGAGCATCCAATGAATTTGCACAATTGAGCCAAGCCCAGCAGATGGTGATAGAGCACAGCCTGCGCGACTTTGAACTATCGGGTATTGGCTTAGATGATGCGCAAAAAGTGCGTTATGGCGAGATTGTAAAACGTCTTTCTGAACTCACCAGTGGTTTTTCTAATCAATTACTGGATGCGACGCAAGCTTGGACTAAGTTGATCACAGATGAAGCTGAGCTTGCTGGTTTGCCTGAGTCTGCCAAAGCCGCTGCTAAAGCGATGGCGCAGTCGCGTGAGCTAGAAGGTTGGTTATTTACCTTAGATTTTCCATCTTATCTACCCGTCATGACCTACAGCGAAAACCGCAGTCTTCGGGAAGAATGCTACCGTGCGTTTGTCACTCGCGCTTCAGATCAAGGTCCCAATGCCGGAGAGTTTGATAACAGCCCGCTGATGGACGAAATTCTTGCTTTGCGCCACGAACTCGCATTGTTACTCGGTTTTGACAGTTTTGCTGACAAATCTCTGGCGACGAAAATGGCTGAAACGCCGGCGCAGGTGATGGCATTTTTAAATGAGTTAGCGCTGCGCTCAAAGGATCAAGCTAAGGCAGAACTGGCTGAGCTGAGAGCGTTTGCCGAGGCCGAATATGGCGTGACTGAAATGGCCTCTTGGGACTTAAGTTTCTATGCTGAGAAGTTGCAGCAGCATAAGTATGAGATTTCACAGGAAATCCTGCGTCCGTATTTCCCCGAAGATAAAGTGCTCTCGGGTTTGTTCTACACAGTATCGCGTTTGTTCGGCCTTAAAATCCTTGAGCAAAAGGATTTTGACCGATGGCATAAAGACGTTCGTTTCTTCGATATTTTCGACGAAACTGACGAACACAGAGGCAGTTTCTACCTCGATTTATATGCCCGCACAGGTAAACGTGGTGGTGCTTGGATGGATGACTGCCGTGTGCGCCGTCAAACCGCCAATGGATTACAAAAGCCAGTGGCTTATTTGACCTGTAACTTTAATGGTCCGGTCGATGGCAAACCTGCGCTGTTTACCCATGATGAAGTGACAACCCTGTTCCACGAATTTGGTCATGGTATCCACCACATGCTGACAAAAATCGATGTTGCAGGCGTGTCGGGTATCAATGGTGTGCCTTGGGATGCGGTCGAGTTACCGAGCCAATTTATGGAAAATTGGTGCTGGCAGGAAGAAGCCTTAGCCGAAATTTCTGGCCACTTCGAAACGGGCGAGCCATTACCTAAAGCCTTGTTGGATAAAATGCTGGCGGCGAAAAACTTCCAGTCTGGCATGATGATGCTGCGCCAACTCGAGTTCTCGTTGTTCGATTTTAGAATGCACCACGAATACGACCCCGCTAAAGGCGCGCGCATTCAAGAAACCTTAGACGAAGTGCGTCGTCAGGTGGCCGTATTAACACCGCCGGATTTTAACCGTTTCCAACATGGATTTGCCCATATTTTTGCGGGCGGTTATGCCGCAGGTTATTACAGCTATAAATGGGCAGAAGTGCTGTCGGCGGATGCGTTTTCTCGCTTCGAAGAGGAAGGTATTTTCAACCCTGAAACGGGTCGTCGTTTCCTGCACAATATCCTCGAAATGGGTGGTTCAGCCGAGCCGATGGACTTGTTCAAACAGTTTATGGGACGCGAGCCGAATATCGATGCCCTGTTAAGACATTCAGGCATTGCTGCATAAGCAATTGTGAGTTTTGATAAATCAGCCCCTTTTAATGGGCTGATTATCTGAGGGTATTTAGCTTAATCGAACGATAAAAAGACGCCCTAGGGCGTCTTTTTTGTGAGCTATATCCCGCTTGCCCTGTGGTATGACCTCTGTTAGCCTGTGGCTCTTATTTCAAGGGCGGCGCGTTATGAATCTGTATTTTCGTTTGTTTTGGTTGTTATTCTGGCGCACGCGCCATTGTCGTAAGATCGATTTTCTAGGGACAAG
This sequence comes from Shewanella sp. SM32, assembly GCF_025654235.1. Taxonomy (NCBI): domain Bacteria; kingdom Pseudomonadati; phylum Pseudomonadota; class Gammaproteobacteria; order Alteromonadales; family Shewanellaceae; genus Shewanella; species Shewanella sp. SM32. The sequence goes on from NZ_JAKKRO010000012.1 coordinate 24,570, forward strand.
CCGTATCACTTATCGTGCTTTACCGAGCGATTGCGATATCAATTTCCATCTCACTAATTCTCGCTATCCCGCGTTTATGGATCTGGCGCGGACCTATATGTTGGCTGAGATGGGTCTGCTGAAACGTTTCTTAAAGTTGAAGTGGATGCCAATAGTCAACGCCGCCGAATTTACTTATATTCGCGATATTAAGCCGCTAAAAACCTTTGAGATTGAAACCAAAGTCGTCGGTTGGGATGAAAAGTATTTTTATATTGAACAACGCTTTGTGAGCGAACGTGGCCTACATTGTATCGTCCATGTACGCGGTGTGTTTGTGTGCAAAGGTAAGCAAGTGCCGTTAGATGTACTCGTGAAAGAAGCGGGTTATACCGATCCTGCACCTGAGTTGCCGCCCGAAGTCGTGAAGTGGAAAGCGTTTTTGCAGTTGAAGAAAGAACGCAATATGTGATTGTGTTGAGGCATGACTTACTCGCTAAGGTATGCCTCTTATTCCTGCCGTTTCCTCCATCTCAGCCAGTAACACCTCTTCTTGTACTAACATCCAAGCGCCACGCAGTTGTGCCTGTTGCCAATAGCGCACGATTTCATCTAAATCCAACAGGTTTAGATGTTGGAAGCTATAGCTTAAACAAGGGATGAGTGCACAGTCGGCTAAGGTAAAACTGTCGCCACAGACCCAATGATGTTGTGTGAGTTGCGCGTCTAAGCGTTGAAACTGTGTCAGTAGTTGCTTCTCTAATTGTTTGATTTCGAATTCATTGCTGTCTTCTATATGCTTTAACTTTTCTAATTGAAATAATGGGTTGTTAATATCATTGTCTATGATGCGATCGAACAAACGTACCTGTAAGTTGCGTTGTGGTTCTTGTGGCAGCAGCTGGGTACTGTTTTTAAAATGCCTATCTAAGTACTCGATAATAATGCTGGATTCGGGTATCAGCTGTTTATTTTGGGCTTTAAGCAGGGGGATTCGCGCTTGCGGATAACGTTGGTGAAATTCCTTGCGAGACAAAGGGTCGCGTAGATCTATGATTCTGGGATAGAAGTTGGCCTGCTTTTCATAAAGTGCGATGAGCACTTTCTGTGAATAGCGTGATAACGGGTGATAAAAAAGCTCCATAGGCACTCACTCCAAACCCAGTCTTTTGCGGACTTTACGTTTTAACTTTAGTCGTAATTGAAGCGCTTGCTGTAAGAGTTTTCTTAAAAAATGCTGGAATAAACACAATTTTTCTTGGCAAAGCCAAGTGATCCATCAGGGATAAGAATCGGTATTATGAGCCCATATAGAAAGTGTCGGGATTTAATCATTTTAAAGGTAATAATATGAGCCAGTTAGAGCGTTTTTCATCTATTTATGCCAGAGCCAGTGAGCGCAAAGGCGGACCTGCTGGACTCGAAGCCTTATTGTCTGGTTGCCTGTCTGATGATGAAATTCGCCAATATCGGGATGCTGAATTATTGTCGGCAATGAGCCGTCAGGTGTTTCAAAGTGGTTTTGTATGGCGGGTGGTGGTTAACAAATGGCCCGAGTATGAGAAGTCTTTCTTTGGGTTCGAACCACATAAAGTATTAATGTTATCGCCTGAGCAAATTCAAGCGCGGGCAAGTGATGCGACCTTGATTCGCCATCTTAAAAAGACTCAAGCCATTTATGATAACGCTCTGATGATCCACGATGTTGCTCGCGAACATGGCAGTTTGGCGCAACTGATCGCCGCTTGGCCGACACAGGATATTATTGGTTTGTGGGCGTTGTTGAAGAAACGAGGTACTCGATTGGGCGGCAATACGGGTCCCTATTTTCTGCGCGGTATTGGCAAAGATACTTTTTTGTTAACCGATGATGTACAAGGTTATTTTAAAGCACATAAGTTAGTCGATGCGGGCTTTTCATCACAAACGGCGCTTAAGCAAGTGCAAGCCGTATTTAATCAGTGGCAACAGGAGTCGGGTCGTTGTTTGGCTGATATCAGCCGTATTTTGGCTTGCAGCGTGGGCGATAATCGAATTTAGTCCTGTTAAGTTGTGATTGAAGATGAACAAATTAGTTTTAATAGACAAATATTGCTTTGCTAGCAATATTTGTCATTACAGAAGCATTATTTGTGGGAGTCTGAGTTTCATTTAATGGGGTATTAATCTGAATTTCGGGTTTGCTCCGTTTTGGGGTAACCACTAAAATAGCCCGCTAGCTATTATTTGTGACGGTTTAATTGTGTGGCGTTGACTCATAACGCTGGCGCTGCCTTTTAGCCGTGCACAAATAGTAGATGTAATAAACTGCACAGCAATCCGCTATCGGATGTATTCATGTTTTTACGCACAAGCAGTCTGAAGCCAGCTCTTTGCTTACTCTCTTTCGGTATTGTCAGTCTTGATAGGGTCGTTTTTAACGACTTGATGCTGAGAGTGGCCTGAGTAAAAACAAGCGCGCTGCGTTTTCGTCTCTATGTACAAATTATTGCAACAAGTGACGGTTAAGCTAACGTCATTGAGCTGTGGGCCTTGGCCTGCCGCAAGTCTAGAATATGAACAGATTTGCAACATATTCAATATGGAGTAGGCTTATTGGGTGTTTTACGGCATATCTCCCTAACAATGCCACTCAAAGTTAACCGATTTTTTAAATCGAATAACAATTCGATGAATATAGTAATGCTGAATGAGTGAAAATTTTCATTAGTTTACAATTTAGTTTCGTTATCTTCCTTGTTGATTCATATAGGCTATGAGATAAATAACGGATTTGATTTTAGTTACAATTACGGCTCGTGTCAGCGCAATAAGTGTACTGGTATGTGGGCAGTTAATATTTGAAGGAGTTCTCATGCGGCAGACAATTAAACTTGCCTCAGTTATAAGCGTGGCGTTATGGATGGCAGCTTGCAGCCCTCAAGAAGAGAGCGCTCAGGCGGGTGCTGGTCCACGTAGTATGGAAGTGGGAATCCTTAATGTTGTTGCCCAGCCACAAGTGATTCAGGTGGAATTACCTGGACGCAGTAAAGCTTTCCTCGAGGCTGAAGTTCGTCCACAGGTTAACGGTATTATCACTAAGCGTAGTTTTGTTGAAGGTGGCAATGTGAAACAGGGTGAATCCTTGTATCAGATTGACTCTTCAACTTATAAAGCTGCTTTAGTGAGTGCCAATGCTGATTTAGCCAGAGCGAATGCGGGCTTAGCCTCAGCAAAAGCTAAGGCGGCACGTTATCAGCAATTGGTAAAAACCAACGCCATCAGTAAGCAAGAGTTCGATGAAGCTGAAGCGGCTTATAAAGAAGCATTGGCAAATGTTACCGTGGCTGAAGCTGCGATTAACACCGCTAAAATCAACCTGCAATATACTGAAGTATTAGCACCTATCTCTGGTCGTATCGGTAAATCGAGTGTGACTGCGGGTGCGTTAGTCACTGCCAACCAGAGCCAAACGCTGGCGACGATTCAACAACTTGATCCTATCAATGTGGATATCGCGCAATCGAGTGCTCAGTTGTTACGTCTTAAAGCTAAGTTGCAGCAAGGTAAACTACAAGCTTCAGAAAATGCAGACGTGAAATTATTGCTTGAAGATGGTACTCAATATAGTCATCCGGGTAAGTTGCAGTTCGCTGAAGTGAGCGTGGATCCAAACACTGGCTCAGTTATTCTGCGCGCAGAATTCCCTAACCCTGAAGGTATCTTGTTACCTGGCATGTATGTTCGCGCTATGTTAAATGCGGGTACTGATCCACAGGCTATCTTGGTTCCACAAAAAGCGATTACGCGTAACTCTAAGGGTGAAGCTGTGGCTATGGTGGTGAATGACCAAGGTTTAGTCGAAGCGAAAACAGTGACGACCGCAGAAGTGATTAACAACCAATGGCGAGTCACTTCTGGTTTAACTGTGGGCGACAAGTTGATTGTGGAAGGATTACAGAAAGTTCGTCCCGGCGCTCCAGTAACCACCAAAGTTATTTCTGAAACGCAAGCACAATAGGGCATAGCTATGGCACGTTTTTTTATTGATCGCCCCATCTTTGCGTGGGTGATCTCCTTGATTATTATGCTGGCGGGGATCCTCTCGATCCGCTCGCTGCCAGTGTCCCAATATCCTAACATTGCACCACCGACCGTGGTGATCAGTGCTAACTATCCTGGCGCTTCCGCTAAGATTGTTGAAGATTCTGTGACTCAGGTGATTGAGCAACGTATGACGGGTATCGATCACCTCCGTTATATCGCCTCAGCCAGTGACAGTTTTGGTAATGCTGAGATCACTTTAACCTTTAACGCTGAAGCCGATCCGGATATTGCACAGGTTCAAGTACAGAACAAGTTACAGGGCGCTATGACCCTGTTACCGCAAGAGGTGCAGGCGCAAGGGGTTAACGTTAACAAGTCGAGTTCAGGCTTCTTAATGGTATTAGGCTTCGTATCGACCGATGGTTCGTTAGATAAAGGCGATATCGCTGACTATGTTGGTGCGAACATTCAAGATCCTATGAGTCGCGTACCTGGCGTAGGTGAAATTCAGCTGTTTGGTGCCCAATATGCGATGCGTATATGGCTTGATCCGTTGAAATTGACTCAATACAACTTGACCAGTTTAGACGTTATCGCAGCGATTCGTTCTCAAAACGCTCAAGTTTCAGCTGGACAGTTAGGTGGCGCGCCCTCTGTGGCTGGCCAAGAGTTGAACGCAACGGTATCGGCTCAAAGCCGCTTACAAACGGCAGAAGAGTTCCGCAAAATAATCCTTAAATCGGATATTTCAGGCGCAAACGTCTTCCTAAGTGATGTGGCACGGGTTGAATTAGGTTCTGAAAGTTATGCTGTGGTGTCACTGTATAACGGTCAACCTGCGACAGGGTTAGCGATTAAGCTGGCAACGGGTGCTAACGCACTTGATACTGCTGAAGCTGTTCGTGAAAAAATTGCTGAGATGAAACCTTTCTTCCCGCAAGGGCTAGAAGTTGTTTATCCATACGATACAACGCCTTTCGTTGAAAAATCGATAGAAGGTGTAGTACATACCTTGCTTGAAGCTATTGTACTAGTGTTCATCATCATGTACCTCTTCTTGCAAAATTTCCGCGCAACTTTGATCCCGACTATTGCGGTACCTGTGGTATTGCTGGGAACCTTTGCGATTCTGTCGTTAGCGGGTTTCTCGATTAACACTTTAACCATGTTTGCTATGGTGCTCGCCATTGGTTTGTTGGTGGACGATGCGATTGTGGTGGTGGAAAACGTCGAGCGGGTAATGGCCGAGGAGGGCTTAAGTCCACTGGAAGCGACGCGTAAGTCGATGGATCAAATTACCGGTGCTTTAGTCGGTATCGGTCTGACCCTCTCCGCAGTGTTTGTCCCTATGGCATTTATGTCAGGTTCAACGGGGGTTATTTATCGTCAGTTCTCTATCACTATCGTATCTGCGATGGCGTTGTCTGTTCTAGTTGCTTTGATTTTAACACCTGCACTTTGTGCGACTATGCTCAAACCGATTAAGAAGGGCCATGCTCATATCGAAACTGGCTTCTTTGGTTGGTTTAACCGTAGTTTCGATAAACTGACTAATCGTTATGAGTCGAGCGTTGCTGGGATCATCAAGCGCGGCTTTAGAGTGATGGCGATTTACGTTGTGCTGGTTATTGCAGTGGGTTGGATCTTTATCCGTATGCCTACGGCGTTCTTACCAGATGAAGACCAAGGTATTTTGTTCACGCAAGCCATTTTGCCGACTAACTCAACTCAAGAAAGCACCTTAAAAGTATTGGAGAAAGTGTCTGATCATTTTATGGCTGAGGAGGGCGTGAGATCGGTGTTTAGCGTGGCGGGCTTCAGTTTTGCGGGTCAAGGGCAAAACATGGGTATCGCCTTCGTTGGTTTGAAGGATTGGTCTGAGCGTGAAGCGTCTGGTATGGATGTGAAGTCTATTGCTGGTCGCGCTATGGGTGTGTTCGGTCAGATGAAAGATGCCTTAGTATTCGCCTTCGTACCGCCTGCGGTAATCGAGTTGGGGACGGCGAACGGTTTCGACATGTACCTGCAGGATAAGAACGGCCAAGGCCACGAGAAGTTAGTGGCGGCACGTAATCAACTGCTTGGTATGGCGGCACAGAATCCAAATCTGGTGGGTGTGCGTCCAAACGGTCAAGAAGATGCGCCAATTTATCAATTACATGTAGATCACGCTAAGTTGAGCGCGTTAGGCATTGAAATCACTAATGTGAACAATGTGCTTGCAACGGCTTGGGGTGGTTCTTATGTGAATGACTTTATTGACCGTGGTCGCGTGAAGAAAGTATATGTGCAAGGTGATGCCCAGTATCGTATGCAACCGGGAGATTTAGATTCTTGGTACGTGCGCAATAACAAGGGTGACATGGTGCCATTCTCTGCGTTTGCCACTGGTGCATGGGAATACGGTTCTCCACGTTTAGAACGCTTTAACGGTTTACCATCGATGAACATTCAGGGTGCCACAGCTCCTGGATTGAGTACCGGTGCAGCTATGACAATTATGGAAGACTTAGCCAAGCAGCTTCCTCCTGGTTTTGGTGTCGCGTGGAACGGTCTATCTTATGAAGAACGTCTATCGGGTAACCAAGCGCCAGCGCTGTATGCTCTGTCGATCTTAGTGGTCTTCTTAGTATTGGCAGCACTCTATGAAAGCTGGTCGGTACCCTTTGCAGTTGTGCTCGTGGTTCCGCTCGGGATCATCGGTGCCTTGATTGCAATGAATGGTCGCGGCTTGCCAAACGACGTGTTCTTCCAAGTGGGGCTGTTAACCACAGTAGGGTTAGCGACTAAGAACGCCATCTTGATTGTGGAATTCGCTAAAGAGTTCTATGAGAAAGGTTCAGGCTTAGTTGAGGCGACCTTACATGCGGTGCGTGTGCGTCTTCGCCCCATCTTAATGACGTCTCTAGCCTTTGGTCTGGGTGTTGTGCCGTTAGCTATCAGTACCGGTGTAGGCTCTGGTAGTCAAAACGCCATTGGTACAGGTGTACTCGGCGGTATGATGAGCTCGACTTTCCTAGGGATCTTCTTCGTACCATTATTCTTCGTGATAGTGGAGCGTCTCTTCAGTAAGCGCGAGAAGAAAGGTAAAGAACAGAAGCCAAACTCAGCTGAATAAGCTCGATCGTTTCTAAACTTCTAAACTAAAGCCCTGCAATTGCAGGGCTTTTTGTTATTTTAATGCTGTTAGTTATAAAGATGGATAGGCACTGTCCGCGAGTTCTGGCATATTGCGCTGAGGCAGTTAAGAGGACGAAACATGGATGATGCTGCGTTGGAATTGCAAAAACTAGATGCACTCATTGCTAAGGGTAAGATGTACGTCATTTTGGTCTTTGGCGTATTGTTCTGGGGTATGCTGACGTCCCTCGTGGTCGCCTTAATACATTATTTTATCTCGGGCGATCCATTCTGGGCGGAACTGCAAAGAGCGCTCTATATTTATCCCATTGGCGGTATTTTATTTGGTTGGTTTGTGTGGGTGGGTGCAGATTAATCGTAAGCGAGATAAACTTCGCGCCCAATAGTATCAATAGTTGTGGTTAAGCTGAGTGTAGGAGTGACATGGTGTTTTCGTGGGGTAATCTTGCCACTAAGCAACTTATCGTGGGAATGGTATGCCATGGCATAGCGCTGGCATTTTTGGCCTATGGCGTTTATGCATTTTACTTGCAGGAGCTTGTACTACCAGAGTTAACTCGCTGTGTCGGTGCTGCTGTGTTATTTGTGGGCATGGGGTTAGCTCCTCAATTATTTTTTATGTCAGTGAGCCAGATAGTATCGCAAGCTGAGGACTCGACATTAAAATCTACCCTACAGACCTATGTGTTTAATCTAGGTATTTTTTTGATGATCTGCAGTCTGTTAATGGAATGGCTATACGACTAAAGCTATCGAATAAAGAAAGGGCGTCGACTTTATCATCGACGCCTTTTTTATTGCGGTTAAGGCGTGTAGTAAGTCGCGGCTCCCGGCCCAACGGGCAGACCAAAGCCAAATACCCACAGGAAGAAGAACGCTGTCCAACCCACGAAAAACACGAGCGAGTACGGCAGCATAGTGGCGATCAGCGTACCTATCCCTAGGTTTTTCTGGTAACGACAGGCAACCGCTAAGATTAAACCAAAGTAGCTCATCATAGGTGTGATTAAGTTAGTCACCGAATCCCCAATACGGTACGCCGCTTGAATCGTTTCGGGCGCATAACCAACCAGCATCAGCATAGGCACAAAAATAGGAGCGGTAATGGCCCACTGGGCCGAGGCACTGCCAAGCATCAAGTTGATAATGCCGCAGAGCATAATAAAGAACAAAAATACGATCGGGCCCGTCAAGCCAATGGATTGCAGAGCATCTGCACCTAACACCGCCAATACTGCACCTAAATTACTCCAGTTGAAGAAGGCGACAAACTGCGCGGCGAAAAAGACGAGGACGATATACATGCCCATAGTGCTCATGCTGTGGGACATGGCATTGATGACATCTTTATCATTTTTGATGCTGCCCACGACTTTGCCGTAAATAAAGCCAGGTATGGCAAAACAGATAAAGATAAAGGCGACTATGCCCTTGAGGAATGGCGAACCTGAGATGAGACCGGTTTCAGGATGGCGCAGCGGTGCGCCTTCTGGTACGACTGAAATCGCTAAAATAACCGCGAGCACTAACATAGATAACCCAGCCCATTTTAAGCCGCGTTTCTCAATAGTACTGATGCTCTCCATCGATTGCAGTACGGTTTCGTCTGCATCATCATCTTGGTATTGACCTAACTTAGGTTCGACGATTTTTTCGGTGACAAAGGCGCCAAGGAAAGTGATCACAAAGGTGGAGACAAACATGAAGTACCAGTTTACTTCTGGGCCGACGTTGTATTGAGGATCTATCATGCGCGCCGCAGCTTCGGTAATGCCCGATAGCAAGGGATCGACAGTACCAAGCAACAAGTTAGCGCTATAACCTCCTGAAACCCCGGCAAAAGCGGCAGCTAAACCTGCAAGTGGATGGCGGCCAAGGGAGTGGAAAATCATCGCCGCCATAGGGATAAGTACCACATAGCCAAGCTCGGCAGCGGTGTTGGACATAATGCCGGCAAATACTATGGTCACAGTGACTAATCGTTTAGAGGCACCCATGACTAAGGCGCGCATAGCCGCAGATAATAAGCCAGATCGTTCGGCAATCCCGACGCCGAGTAGTGCCACGAGCACAGTGCCGAGCGGCGTAAAGCCGGTAAAGTTGGTCACTAGATGCGAGACTATCATCCGCAAACCTTCGGCGTTCATCAGGCTCACCACATGGATTAAACCGTCGGCACTGCGGCCGTGTGAGCCAATAGGTCTAGGATCGACCACGGTTAACCCAAAGTAGCCCGCAATACCTGAAATAATGACTACGGCAACACAGAACAGTGCGAATAAGGTGATTGGATGGGGCAGCAGATTGCCTAAGCGTTCAACAATATTGAGAAAACGTACAAACCAACCACTAGAGCTGATATCGCCCTGTTGTGGATTGGGTTCAGAAGCTTTTTGTGGGGGAATATCGCCGGAATTAAAACTCATCGTCCTTCCTTTATGTCGACCTTTACGCAGCGCAATATTTTGACCCTATAACAGACTCGAGACATTGCCGACGGCCGATTGTGGATGACGTGGCTGAGGGGATAACTCTAGGTGCAAGACTCGGAGTGAAAGCTAAGGTAAAAGTTAAAAAATTAGCGGCAAAGTATGATTGTTAAGTTTTAATTGAAACTTAAATGTTGCTATTGACTGTGTTGAAGTGAGCAGGGCTAAAATTAGGATAAAAAAATGGACTCTCGAGGAGTCCAGTATTCACGAGCAAAATTGGATGCTCTAATGTTGTGCCATATCACTATAGACCTTGTTTGCTGTATCGGAGCTGAATATTGATAAATTTATAGGTTAAATGCTGTTTTTTATGCAGATGATCACTTTTCATCGTTGAATATGGCCAGTTTCGTTGATGATTGCTCGTTAGATAACATCGCCAGCTCTGACCAGCGAGTAATTTCATTGTCTTAATCAGCCTGCAGGTGAAATTTTCACTCATTTATGGTTAGCTGTATCCTATTAACAAGAATAAGAAACCTAAGGATGGAAGATGGAAAAATTGTTATTGGGATTAACGCTGATTTTTATCGTGACCTATCTTTGGTACGTCAGCCTAGTCAAAAAGCGCAATACCGCGCTCGAAGCCTTGTCGGGTATCGATGTACAGCTGACCAAGCGTGCCGACCTTGTGCCTAATATTCTAAAAATTGCTAAACGATTTATGGAGCATGAAAAGTCACTGCTCACTGAAATCACCGAATTGCGGACTCTGCTAAGCCATAATTACAACAAGGCCGACCCTAGCGCAGTTAAAGAACATTTAGTTCAGGCTGAGCGGTTGAACGACAAAATGAGTACCTTGATGGTGAATGTGGAGAACTATCCTGAGCTCAAGTCCGACAACACTATGTTGCAGGCGATGCAGACCTATAACGAGGTCGAAGCGCATATCTCAGCTGCGAGGCGTTTTTACAACTCGGCAGTTTCCGAGCTTAATACTGCGGTAGAAATCTTCCCCGGCTCGATTATCGCTTCTATGGCGAGTATTAAAGTGATGCCATTCTATGAGGTAAGCGAAGCGGCAAAAGCGCCCGTAGATGCGGCCGAATACTTGTAAGCTTAGCAGTGCAGGGTGAGTTATTACCCTGCAATACTATGACATCAATATGAATATCATCACTTTTATTTTAGGTAGCCCGATTCGGACTTATCGGGGGCCTGTTGGTTTGTCTGCGGATTTGGACGAACTACCTCAACTCGAAGCCTATTACGAAGAATATATCGCTCCAATCAGTCGCAAATATGAAACTAAGCGTGTGGCTTGCCTTAAGGCGGCGCGTAAACGTTTGTATTTGAGTTTGATGATAGTGCTTGGGCTGAGCTTGCTCACCGTTATTGGCTACTACAGCGGTGGCGCTTATTTCCCGCCTTTGCCATTGCTTGCCTTAGTCGGATTAAGCTGGTGGAGCTTTGCTCCGACTCGTGAGTTTAAGCATTTGGTTCAAAATGATATTTATCCGCTGATGTTTAAATATTTCGGCGATGATTTTATTTATAGCCGCGAAATGCGCCTCGACATGAATCGACTCGTTGCGGCTAAAGTATTACCGCGATACGACAAAGTCAGCTTCGGTGACTATATACAAGGCTGCTATAAGGGCGTTGAGTTGACGGTCAATGAGCTTACCCTGACCAAGAATGTGCAAGTCGAAGAGCTGGATGTCGGTACGAATAGGCGCAGAACTGTGACCCGCACGGAAACCCAGTTTCGTGGCTTAGTGGTTGAGCTGAGTAGTCATAAAGCGTTTATGGGTCATACTGTTGTGCTGAGGGATCGCGGTGGTTTAGCCAATTTCCTGTCCGACAGCCATGCGGGACTGGTACGAGTCAAACTTGAAGATCCGCAATTTGAAAAAGAGTTCGACGTGTTTTCAACGGATCAAATCGAGTCACGCTATTTGCTCAATACGGCATTTATGGAGCGCTTACAGGAGCTTGCCAAACATTTCGATGGCAATATTCAATGTGCATTTTTCCGCAATAAACTAACTTTGTTCCTACCGAATCGCAGAACGCATTTTCAAATGCAGTCCATTTTTCATGGCGCGACCTTTTCAGTAGAATTTAGTCAGATAAACCGAGAAATGAAGCAACTCTTTGCTATTATTGAAGTACTTAAACTTAATCAGTACACGGGACTTTGATGTTGCTTACTCGCTCAGCGCTTGCTCGTACACTGACTTTTGCAGCCTTTTCATTGCCCTGCAGATTTGAGGGGCTAGGCCTGTGCTTATTATTGATATCGAGTTTGATGATAAATGCAAATGCTGAGGAGGCGCGCGAAAAAGCTAAGCCGCGTATTGTGGCGCGGTACTCACAGAGCGGCATAGTGAGTCGTGAAGGTTTAGAAAAACTCAAAATTTATCAATACCAACAAGCTAATGGTGTCACCGTATTTACCGACAAAGCCCCCGCAAATAACCAGTATCAAATTTTGTTATATGACTGTTTTGCCTGTCGTCCCGATTCGACCATAGATTGGAATGGTATTCGGCTATTTACCGCTAATTATGATGCCCTGATCTCCCATGCCGCCCATAAGCATCAACTTGATCCCGCCTTAATCCGCGCGGTGATCCACGCGGAATCAGCCTTTAATGCGCGTGCATTGTCGCGTACTGGCGCTATGGGATTGATGCAATTAATGCCAGAAACGGCGAAAGAAATGGGGGTAGCAAATGCGTTTTTACCCGAAGAAAATATCTTAGGTGGCAGTAAGTATCTGGCGCAGATGCTAAAACAGTTTAATGGTGATGTCGCATTGGCCTGTGCGGCTTACAATGCGGGGCCGACGACCGTGGTTCAGTACAATGGCATTCCGCCCTATCCTGAAACCCAAGCCTATGTTGAGCGTGTGAAAATTTTATTGAAGCGTTACCGCGAGCAGAAGGACGTTTAGTTGCCGCATTGATAAGCTAAAATGAAGTGGCGAAAATCCGGAGATCATCGCCGCCATTTGAGTCGAAGGTTACTCGCCGACTTCCCATTTTACAGTAATGTTACCGTCCACTTGTCCAAGTGTTTTACCTAAGTAATCCATTAATTCAGTTGCGATTTCGTCTAACTGCCAAGGTGGATTGATGATCCATAATCCTGCCGCAGTCATGCCAAATTCATCTGAATCGGGCTTAATGGCTTGTTCAATTCTCAGCTGACGTTTAATGCCACTGTTGGCGAGGCGCGATAACATACCTTCGGTCTGAGCGCGATTTACGACTGGATACCACAGGATAAACACACCCGTAGCAAAACGCTTGTGCGCTTTTATCAGGGTTTCGGCCACATCTTGGTAGTCGGTTTTCATCTCGTAGCTAGGATCTACTAGCACCAGAGCACGACGCTCTAATGGTGGTACTGCGGCGATAAGGCCTTTTAAGCCATCACCTTTGATCACTTTAACTTGTCTGTCTTCGCAGAAATAATCATCCAATAACACATAATCAGTGCTGTGCAGCTCGTGCAAGACCATGCGATCTTTAGGCCCTAGCTCCATGTCGATAATGGCGGGTGAACCTGGGTAGAAGTTGAGTTCGTCTGGATTTTCTTCATTAAAATGGCGCACGGCGGCGACATAGTCCTGCAGCGATTGCGGCAGATCAGTTTTATCCCAAAGCTTAGCTACACCTTCGAGGTATTCACCGGTTTTTTGTGCAAATTCATCGCTTAAAGCATAACCACCCGCACCCGCATGGGTATCGATATACACGAGTGGTTTGTCTTTCTTGTGCATCAGCTGCAAGGTTTGAAGCAAGATGGCGTGTTTCAACACATCGGCATAATTGCCAGCGTGATAACCATGGCGGTAACTTAACATGGGGGATCCTAGTAATTTGCAAACAAAGCAAAGAGAGGCAAATGCCAGTCGCTAATTATACCTGCGATGCTTGTAGGCGTAAATTTAATGCCTCAGTTGGCGCTCTGTTTATTAGCAAACCAGTGTGTGGGGGTTTGCATTTGAAAAGTTTTCAGCCAGAGATTCGCTGGTGCGGGTTTACCGAATAAATAACCTTGAAATTGTTCGCATCCTAGCGCAGTGAGCTGCAATAACTGGGCTTCGGTTTCGATACCTTCGGCAATGACGTTGAGTTTTAAGCTCTTGGCTAACAGGATGGCAGCGTTAACAATTTGGGTATGGCGTTCACTAATGCCCATTTGACTGACAAAGTAACGGTCGATTTTAATTGTGTCGGCACTGATATCAATGAGCTGGCTTAATGACGCATGGCCAGTGCCAAAATCGTCAATGGCGATAGAAACCCCCATGCGAGCTAAGGTGTTTAAGCGTCGTCCTGTTTCTTTATGGGTTGAAAATACAGAGGTTTCAGTAATTTCAATTTCCAACAATGGGATGAGTTCAGGATGATTCATATAGGTTTGGATCAACACCTTAAAGAAGCGATCCGACAGAATATCTTGCCCAGATAAATTAAAGGCTATCCTGACCAGAGGCACATTTTTCGGCCAAGAACGGATCAGTTGTAGTAATTGCCTGAAGACTTTTATCGCAAAAATCGCCTGTAATTGGGATGACTCTATGATAGGGATAAACGTGTTCGGCATAATCATAGTGCCGTCTTCATCGAACATTCTTGCCAGTGCTTCAAAGCTAATAATGTGGCCATCGGCCCTTACTTTAGGCTGTAGCCACATTTCCAGACGATTATGTTTCAATGCGTCGCGAATTTTAGCTTTCTGCGATGAGGCTTCGAGAAGATTATTAATCAAACCAATGTAATACACCATGACTGGGCTAGCTTGGGTGGTTTGCTTAATGGCAATTAAACATTGTTCCGCGGCTTGCTGCGGTGAGGCTTTATTACCCGAACTGCAACCGACTCGGCACTCGAGATGATATTCAATCTGTTGTTCATGTTTAAGTTGCAGGTTTGTTGGAATACGCTCGCGTAATTGTAGCGCTAGGTTTTCGGGGGAGATCAGCGGCAGGCTGGTAAACTCAAGCGCAAACGAGGCTCCCCTAAACCGGTATATTTTTGCGTGATGCCCAAAGCGATTTTTGAGTTCGGTCGCAAAGGCTTTTAGGATGGCATCCCCGATGCTGATACCGAAGGCGGCATTGATTTGACTAAGATTATCAATTTTGACTATGGCAACGGTCATATCCAAGTGGATCGTGCTTGGGGCTGGGTTATACCAGTGATTCTCGTTGGGTAATCCGGTCACTAAATCATAGAAATGTGTGCTGATATGGTGTTTTTTAAGTCGGCTCAGCTCAATCGCATGGTTTGCCTGTTCTGTGACATCGTGGCAGTGAAATAACAAAGTATCATGGTGCTGTAATGAGGCTTTTTGCAGCAGATATTTAGTGCTGTTATTGTTTTTTAAATGGGTTGGAAACGAGGCCGCCAGTAAATTCGTGCTGGTATCTTCGGTAAGTTCAAAAATGTCACATAGGCGAGTGCTGTTTAGTGTGACTTCTCCAGCGATTTCCCTCGCGGCATTATTCAGGTTGAGAATGACTCCATCCTCATTGCAGAAGAAAGAGGCTGTACCATTATTTTCAAAGATTTCAGCATATTGGTCTAATGTATGTTGCAGTGCATTTTGATGCTGGATCATTTGCTGCGCATGGATTTTCTGGGTTTTTAGCAGGCGCATTGCCGACAACGGGATACAGATATTAAAAAACATAAACAGCAAACCGTTTAGATAAGCGTGGGTCGCAGGTAGGCTGATATCAATATCGATAATGGGAGGCAGGTTTTGGTTACGCAGTAGCAGTAAAAAAGGCAATACGTTGAAACACATCATAATAAAAGCGACTTTTCTGCCAAACAGGAAAAGCGCCATCAAGGGCAAGGTATATAAGAAAGTAATACCTACCTGCGATAAGTTAAAGTCAGGGATAAACAACAACATAGATAAACAGGCTGCAATAACCATCGCCAGCAGGCTGATAGAGCTGACGAGTAAATATTTGCGCGTAAACCATAAAGACAGGAATAGTACAGTTAAAAAACTGACCGTAATGCTGATAATGAAAGTGAGGTTTAACTCATACGCAATTAAAGAGCTATGCAGCACTATGCTAGTGGTCAAGATGGCGCCACTGAGCAGAATAATCCGCAATAAGCTGGTTTTTAATATCGTTTTGTCAGGATTTAAAAAATCTTGCTCCCTGATAAACAAAAAACCTTTTAGCCATTGAAGCAAAAAAAGTCCTTATCCCGTACGGAAGTCACGCAGGTTGGCTGGGGACGTAACATATAACATAAATCACTAAACTGTTATACAAATAGATTGCCTGCTTTATAAATCAGTGCATTACAGTGTGATGCTTGTTTGAATTATTAAGGGCGTACTGAGACAAATTGGCTAAGACAGTGATGAGCTTGGTGATGTGTTTTGCTTACTAGCATATTCATAAACGAGATTTTTAGGCATAATGGCCATCATTTTCGTTGGTTAGAAGACAGCCTGTGACCTCGATTTTTTTCAATCAGCAATACCCAACACTTGTGGATATTTGTGCACGTTGGCAACTCGTCTACGATGCGAATGCGACCTTCGAATTGCGTTTTGAATCAGATACTTTATCACTGCATAAACGCGATGAGCCTAAGCTCGATGGCATAGTGGTGGATTTTGTGACTGGCGCCGTCGCCCATAGACGTAAGTTCGGTGGTGGTCGTGGCCAATCTATCGCTAAAGCGGTGGGATTGAAGCAAGGAGTAACACCGAGTGTGGTTGATGGCACAGCGGGTTTAGGGCGCGATGCGTTTGTGCTCGCAAGCCTTGGTTGCACTGTAACTATGGTTGAACGTCATCCTGTGGTTGCCGCATTACTTGAAGATGGCTTACGCCGTGCTTATCAAGATGCTGAAATCGGCGATTGGATGCGTGAGCGGATGCGCCTATTTCATGGTTCTAGCCTAGAAGCACTATCGAAATTGGCACAAGAGGTGGATGTGGTTTACCTCGATCCTATGTACCCCCATCGTGATAAATCGGCCCTTGTTAAAAAAGAAATGCGTGTATTCCAATCCTTAGTCGGTGCCGATTTAGATGCCGATGGCTTACTCACCCCAGCTTTAGCTTTAGCAACTAAACGTGTCGTCGTTAAGCGCCCAGACTATGCCGAAGATTTGGATGGGGTTAAGCCTAATACGGTTATTGAAACCAAGAAAAACCGTTTCGATGTCTATGTAAAAGCCGCGATGAAATAGCGAAGATTTTTCTCATCGCGAACATAGTATGCTTTCAGTGACAACGGCTTAGCTCATGTCGATTTTTCAGTTTTATGGGCTATTTTCTTTTTTATACCCACTTGTGATTTTTTATATGAAACTCATTCCTCTGCTAAAACAGCCGCGTATTCACTGACTATTCTAATGTAAAACTTCTCATAACATTATGTTTCGTATTAACTATTTTGTTTATAAAGAGGATTTGCAATGCAGAACAAGCATTGGTCAAAAGTTCAGTTATTGCATGAGGTGGTCACCAATCCCAATATCATAGTTAAAGGCTAACATATCTATTACAGTGATTGCTGGGATGCTGGCTTTGAGGGAGCAGCGGTGAGATATCTTCATGGTGATGAAGTGAGCCGTGAGTGGGAGCCTAAGTGGCCTATCGATAAACTTTATATCGGGAACTATGTGTGTATCGCCGCCGAAGTTGTGATCTTAATGGGCGGAAATCATACGCATAGAGCGGATTGGTTTTGTTTATATCCCTTTATGGATTTCATCGAGGAGGCCTATGTAGGCAAAGGCGATACTCATGTTGGTGATGGGGCTTGGTTAGGCATGAGATGTATGTTGATGCCAGGGGTGACGATAGGTGAAGGTGCGGTTGTTGCCGCAAATAGTGTTGTCACCCAAAATATCGAACCCTACAGTATTGTGGCGGGATCACCTGCGAAATTAATCAAGTATCGGTTCGATAAAGACGTTATTTCTGAGTTACTGGCGTTAAAAATCTACGATTGGCCTGCCGAAAAGTTTGATAGCTTAAAGCAGCATTTGTGTTCGGCGGATTTTGACGCGCTCAGCAAAGCGATCACTCTCTATGACCAATCTGTACATCAAAATAAATAGCCGTTAGTCCCAAAGTGAGAGGTCGGCTTAGTCGAGGCCTTTTACTTATCCTGCCTTAAATCTGCTTTTGGGCGCTTTCGCTAAGTCGACCAGTTCTTCGATGATCACCCGTAGCTTGGGTTGGAGGTAAGGGGTTTTAAGCCAAATCAAGTGGATGGGTGTGTCGTCACTGGCGAGTTCGTCCAGTACCGAGATAAGTTCACCAGTTTTAAGATAGTCCTCAACCAACCATATTGGCACTTGCGCTAAACCCACTCCCGCCAGTGTGGCCGCTAAAATGGCTTCGCAATCAGCGATTTCGTGGCGTACTGGAATGTCATAAGCCTCGATGATCCCATCCTCATTTTTAAGTAACCAGCGATGTTGCTGCCCAAGCGGCCAGCCGACAATGCATTGGTGCTGGCTGAGATCTTCTTTGCCTTGTGGAGTGCCAAGTCGAGCGAAATAGGCGGGAGATGCGCAGATCACTCGGCGCTGCTCCCCTAATCTACGGGCGACTAAATCCACAGTGTCGCCGAGTTGTCCGACACGCACCGCCAAATCAATGCCGTCACTAAACAAATCGGTCGCTCTATCGTTAAAGGTAATGGATAACTCGAGCTTGGGATATTTTTGCGATAGTGATAATAGGGTTGGCAGTATATATCGCCGCCCAAACGTCACAGGTAAATCCACTCGCACTCGACCTGAGGGAATTTGCTGTTCGCTGCCGAGTCGGCTCTGTGCATTGTCTAGGATTGCCATGGCATTTTGGCAATCTGTGAGATACGAATCGCCATCATTGGTTAAGCTCATACGCCTTGTGGTGCGGTGCAGCAGCTTAGTGCCTAAGCGGGTTTCTAATCGCACTATGCTTTTACTGAGCGCCGAACCAGTCATGCCTAACGCCTGCGCCGCTAAGGTAAAACTGCCGAGCTGGGCAACTGTGACGAAATGGCGTATCTCAACAAATTGATTATTTATCACGGCAATTAATTCCTTGTAGGACTTAGTGAAGGTCATTTTAGTGACTTAATCATGGCAAGTGAATCGCGTAAGCTACTACCACAGTATGAAAATGAGCGTTAACGTACAAGCGAACGTCATTTTGTAATTGATTAAAAAGGTTTTTCTATACAATCAACCTTAACCACCTATTGAGTGAGCAAACTATGAAATCGTCGAATAATCTGCAAGGTAAAGTGGCTTTTGTACAAGGTGGTAGTCGTGGTATCGGTGCCGCCATTGTTAAACGTTTAGCGAGTGACGGCGCAGCGGTTGCCTTTACCTATGTGTCATCTGAGGCCCAATCACAATTGCTAGTTGACGAAGTTATCACTTATGGTGGTCAAGCTATTGCCATTAAGGCCGACAGCACAGAGCCGGAGGCGATCCGTCGTGCCATACGCGAGACCAAAGCGCACTTCGGTGGCTTAGATATAGTGGTCAATAATGCGGGCACGCTGATTTGGGATAGCATCGAGAATCTGACGCTAGAAGACTGGGAACGAACTGTTAACACTAATGTGCGCAGTGTGTTTGTGGCCAGTCAAGAAGCTGCGCTGCACATGAATGACGGCGGCCGCATCATCAATATCGGTAGCACCAACGCTGAGCGTATTCCGTTTGTAGGTGGTGCGATTTACGGCATGAGTAAATCGGCATTAGTCGGTTTAGCCAAAGGACTCGCGCGGGATTTAGGCCCACGTGCAATTACGGTGAACAACATTCAGCCAGGCCCTGTGGATACCGATATGAACCCTGATAACGGCGATTCATCTGAGCCCGTTAAAGCGATGGGCGCCCTAGGGCGTTTGGGTAAAGCCGAAGAGATCGCCAGCTTTGTCGCCTTTATCGCGGGTCCAGAAGCGGGCTATATCACTGGTGCGAGTTTGATGATTGATGGTGGGTTTTCTGCATAAGCTTTGTCTGTATTTATCTTTTCGGCAAAAAGTTTGATTCCAGTCATTAATAAGCCTGCACAAGAGTCACTCTGGTGGGCTTTGCTTAAGTTGTGGCTAGTTATGCAGAATCAATATGTTAGAGCATAAAAACTCGTTGAGTATGATGGTAAGAACTTAGGTCGTTGTTACTCAAATTATCCGTCAGCAAAGCGTGGTTTTATTGAAATGGTGGACTATGGCTTGAGTCAGGCAAGGCAAAATAATTTGCTTGTTGATGAACTATTGTTACAATCCGCCGGTCTTATCTTCAGCTATCTGTTGACAGACACTCATTTTTTATCTTTATTATCAAAGAATAAGACGAAGGGAAATTCAAATTTCTAAGTTATCGACTAAGCAAACAGGCAACTTATGGGGCGTGATGGTGTTTACCATTCTGACCTTGTTCTGTTTGACTCAAAATAGTGGAATACTTAACTTGTTGCTCAAGGAGTCGAGCGCGCAGGCGATGTCGGCTACGTCTTTTTCTGGTGCTAGTTTTAGCGCCAACTCAGTTTTAAACTCAAGTTCAGCTTTAAACAGCAGCTCAGCTTCAAACAATATGGCTAGCTACGTCGATGCTCAAGCGGCGGGTACTGAGCTGGTCAAAAGTGAACCTAAAAAATGTGAATTGTCTGAGAAATCGATCCGAACCTGTATCGACACTCCGAGTACCATCCCATTTCTTATCCTGCTGTTCCTACTGCCGTTACTTCCCCGCGCCTCCCGCGTGATAACACTTTACCCATACAAGGTTATCAAGCTAAACCTAGGCGAATACATCTCACACATTGTCGCTTTCAAGAATAAAAACTTATTTATCAATTTGATAGGTGGGTTTGTTTAGGCATGCTTTCTCTCAGTCAATATTTGACTTTTCTCGCCAGTTTGCCGGTAGAAAAGAAAGTTAAGCGGCTGCAGAACATCCAATTTTACACATCACACCTCCCTATCTGACTGCTTGAACTTAAGCCTTCTATCACGCTGATGTTTCTTAAGCCATAACGATATTGGTAACCAGAACATAGCGTTAGCCAATATTTATATGGCCTAAAAGCAAGGTAAGCATGCACGCAGCATCACAGAGTCTTGTTTAACTTAGCTTGGTCTAACAGCGCTTAAGTATTGCAATGGCAAATGTGACGACATATCGAAGAGATTAATATGCAATTGAATAACAAACAGTTAATGCATATTTGGGGGATAAAATGAGTACATTAAAATCCATGTTAACCAGATTCTGGATACTCGCCTTGATAGTGACCAGTCCGTCGCTAATGGCCGCATCGACGGGGTGGTTGGTTAATGATAATCACCCTCCAGCCAAAGTACGTTTTATGCTAACGGGGGAGGTTGATCCTGCAACGAATACTTTGCCTGCTGTGCTTGAAGTACAACTTGAGGGCGATTGGAAAACCTATTGGCGCAGTCCTGGGGAAGGCGGTATTGCGCCTACCATCAAGTGGGATGGCTCTAGCAATCTACAGCAAGTGGATTGGAGATGGCCTGCGCCAGAGGAATTCTCATTATTGGGATTACAAACCTTTGGTTACAAAGGTAATACCACCTTTCCCTTAACCTTGAAAGTCGATGATATCGCTGCCCCAACTCAGTTGCGTGGCAAAGTGACCTTGTCGACCTGTACCACTATCTGTGTTCTGACGGATTATCAGATTAGTCTTGATTTCACGCCCAATGCGCTGCAAGCAGATACCGATGCCATGTTGGCTTACAACAAGGCTGTGTCGCTTGTGCCACAAAAAGTATTGACCCAAGAGGGCCAAAATCCTGCCATGACAATGGGTTGGGATGCCGCCAAAGGTCAACTTGAAATCAGACTCAATGATGCCAACTGGCAGCAACCTACAGTGATTATCGATGGCGAGCCAGATACCACATTTAAGCTAGTGAGCTTAAAACCAAACGAAAGTGATGCTAATGGCAAGCAATTGGTCGGTATTTTCACTGGTCAAAGTTGGCTGGGTGAGCCTGAAGTTTTGGGCAAATCGCTGAACATGACTGTCGCCGATAGCGAGCGGGCGTTGGAATACAGCGCCGAAGTGAAGCCTGTGGTGATTACTCAAGCAAGTACCTCGATATTTGGCATGATACTGCTGGCGCTTATTGGTGGTTTGATCTTAAACGTCATGCCCTGTGTGTTACCAGTACTCGGTATGAAGCTCAGTTCAGTGGTTGCAGCGCCTGATCTTAAGCGTAATCAAATCCGCCAACAGTTCATCGCATCAGCGCTGGGGATATTGGCCTCATTCTGGTTACTGGCTGGCTTTATCTTAATGCTTAAGCTCACGGGTCAAGCGATTGGTTGGGGCGTGCAATTCCAAAACCCTTGGTTTATCGGCTTTATGGCGCTGGTGACTACAGTGTTTGCCTTCAATATGTTAGGTGTGTTTGAGATCAACTTACCCTCTAACGTGCAAACCAAGTTGGCGACAACGGGCGGCAATAATAACAGCGGTCACTTTTTACAGGGTATGTTTGCGACGCTACTGGCGACACCGTGCAGTGCACCATTTTTGGGGACTGCGGTCGCTTTCGCTTTGGGCGCCGATGTACTGAGCCTGTTTGCCATCTTTACCGCGTTGGCCGTGGGTATGGCGTTCCCTTGGTTAATCGTGGCGGCATTCCCGCAAGTGGCGGGTTATTTCCCTAAACCCGGTCGCTGGATGAACACAGTTAAAGTGTTTTTCTCCGGCATGTTGCTCATCACCAGTTTGTGGCTCATTAGCCTGTTGGCCAGCTTTATTGATGTGCTCTACCTGTGGCCGTTAGCGGGTGTCATTACACTGATATTTATTGTGTTTATGGCTAAAAAATATGGCGCGATTGCTATTGTGAGCTGCTTAGGTATCGGCATTTTACTGTCGGCGGTTATTGCATTTATGACGGCGAACCAGTGGGCTAAACCTTTACCTGCGGATCTTGCTTGGACGCCATTGGATCAAGCATTGATTAATCAGCAGGTGGCCCAAGGCAAAACTGTGTTTGTCGATGTCACTGCCGATTGGTGCATTACCTGTAAGGCCAATAAAGTTGGCGTGATCCTGCAAGATCCAGTCTATAGCCTGTTGCAACAGTCGCATATTTTGCCGATGAAGGGCAATTGGACTACGCCTTCTGAGCCCATTACTCACTACCTGCAAAGCCATAATCGTTTTGGAGTGCCATTCAACGTGGTTTACGGCCCGGGTGTGCCGCAGGGGATTGAGTTACCGGAAATTCTATCGACTGACCTTGTGCTTGCTGCGATTGAGCAGGCCTCTGCGTCCCCTGAAAAGGCATCCGTAGCGGCAGGGAAATAACGCTAACGACCAGCCGTTCACTCGGACATGTCACTCGGCAATATCACTGGCGAGTCTCATTCAATAGCGAGTCGAGTGGCACTCAACAAATACTCAGGTCAGGGATAACCCTAACCTAAGACAATGGAAATCGATTATGAAACAGAAGATTGAAGTACAAAACAACACTGAATCAATGCAGAAAACTCAAGCCATTGGAGGCACCCAAATGTCGAAATTTAGCTCTTTACGGAAAAATCGCAAGTTACAGATGTTTGTTGTCTCGGGTGTCGCCATGGCAATGTTGGTGGTTTCCTTGCCTTCGGTGAGCACCATGGCCTATGCCAAGGACAGCAGTTTATCGGCGGCCCAGCAGCAAGAGGTGCGAGCGATTCTTAAAGATGCCTTGATCAATGATCCTGACCTAATGAGAGAAGCAATTATTGCGTGGCAAGCAAGGGAGCAAGAGGGTGCCAATACCGCCATGCAAACGAGCCTAGTAACCCATCATAAGGCCATGTATGAGACCAAAAGCGATCCATGGAAGGGCGCTGCGGCACCTGAGATTGAGATGGTGTACTTCACCGATTTTAACTGCCCATACTGCAAGAAAATCGAGCCTTCGCTGAACCAGCTTATTGAAGAATTTCCGCAGTTAAAAATCATAGTTAAAATGGTGCCATTGCAGGGCGAAGGCTCCAAAATGGCGGTCGATTTTGCCCAAACCGTTTGGTTAAACGAGCCTGAAAAGTATCTCAAGGTGAAGGATATGTTGATGTCGAGTCCGCGTGGACTCGATGCCGCAGCCATCGCTAAGGTCGCTAAACTGACGGCAACCGAGCGCTGGGTCGGCAACACAGATGAGCGCGTGGCTAAAATGGTCGATGACAATGTTAATTTAATGAATGAGTTAGGCATAGGTGGCACTCCAAGTATGATAGTAGCCGATACGCTTATTCCCGGATTAGTGCCTTACGAAGTGTTAAAAGAGCAGCTTGAAGCCGCGATTGCCGCTAAAGATAAGACGCAGAAGAGCAGTTAAGATGCCGTCAAAGGAAACTGAAAATATGAGCGCCGAACAGGTTTCGACATCTTTACCTAAACGCATATTGGGCTGGATTAAGCAGCTGGCACTTTGGCTGCTCATTGCCCTTATCGTGACCAGCGTGATGGACATCTGGCGCGGCAAAGATATCCCGCGGGATAATTTGCCGCAGCTCCAAGGGACGACGTTGGCTGGGGAAGCGCTTGATATTGCCACGTTAAGCCAAGATCAGGCGGTATTGGTATACTTCTGGGGTACTTGGTGCCCTGTGTGTAATTTTGTCAGTCCGGCGGTCAATCAAATGTCGGCCTATTACCCCGTGGTGACGGTTGCCATGAATTCGGGGGAGGATGAGAAACTGAGAAAATATCTTCAGCATCAAGGCTATGGCTTTGACACTATTAACGATAGTGACAGCAAGATTGCCCGTGATTGGTCATTGCAGGCGACGCCAACCATTATGATCTTTAAAGAGGGTGAGCTAAAACACTATACGACAGGCTTTACTAGCCTACCCGGTATGTGGTGGCGAATGATGTTCACTTAGAAGAGATGCTTCAGGGGCTGTTTTAGGAGAGAAAAAAAGCGCTAATCTTGGTTAGCGCTTTTGTATTATCAACTTATTTCAGGACTAGACAACTAGCTGAAAGCTTAGGGTTTACTTCACTAAAGTGAGTAGTGGTGCCTGACTCACAACTTGGAAGTCGAGCGCCATAGTCACACTGAGCGCCGTAATAGTGATGATTGAAAAACCAAACACTTGGCGAGCCCAGCGGTGCATGTCGACGCCGTGGCGATAACCTTTTAATGCCATGGCAAGCCACCACAGGCTAGTGGCACAGGTGACTGCCATAAAGGCGATACCTGTATAACCTGCGAGTGGCAGCAGCGCACTGACTAAGGCGAACACTGCAATATAAAGCACGATATGCAGTTTTGCCTTGGTCATGCCTTCTGCAACCGGCAGCACAGGAATATTAGCGGCCGCATAGTCATTAAAACGGAAAATCGCGATGGCATAGGAATGTGGCATCTGCCATAGACTGAACATCAACAGCAAAATAGCTGCACCCATGTCCATTTGCCCTGTCACGCTGCAATAGCCAACCACGGGCGGTACTGCGCCCGAGAAGCTGCCAACCAAAGTGCCATACACTGAGTTACGTTTCATGTAGAGGCTATAAACCCCCACATAAACGATGTAACCAATAACGGCAAATAGCAGGGCTAATGCATTGGTAAACAAGGCTAAGATGCTAAAGCCTAACACACCTAAGGCGAGTCCAAATGCAAGTACGTTACCCACGGCAATTTCGCCCGTGACGGTCACGCGTTTGCAGGTTCGCTGCATTTTGGCGTCGATATCACGGTCAATACAGTTATTGACAGCGCAGCCCGAGGCTACAACCAAGGACAATCCTACTAAGCTCGCCAGCATCAAGACCAAATTTACGTCGCCTTTGGCGGCTAATAAAAAACCGCCAGCAACGGAAATCAGATTCCCGAAAATGATGCCAGGCTTAGTAACCTGCACATACCCTTTGAAGCGTGCTTTCCATTGCGGTGACATAAATCTGTCTTGTGTTTGCATAGACTGTTTCTCGTTACATCATCAAAGCGTTGGCTTCGAGTATGATCCACACCGACAGGCCGACTACCATGACAATGATCAGTGCGGTAAACAGGAAGGAGAAGGTATTCACTTTGCCTTCTTTCGAGAAATCTAAGTGCAAGAAGTACTTAAGATGTACCACTATCTGCACTATCGCCATCACTAGCACTAAGCTAAGGGTGGTCGCTTTCTCGAAGTGATGGGTCATTACCGCCCAAAATGGAATGGCGGTTAATACCACTGACAGCACAAAGCCCATTAGATATGACTTAATGCTCGCGGCCAGATTGTCAGTACCATGGCTAGGCTTATCAGTATGACTATGTGCGCTCATTACAGTGCTCCCAATAAATACACGACCGTGAATACACAAATCCACACTATGTCGAGGAAATGCCAGAACAAGCTTAAGCAGCTCAGGCGGGTGATGCTGCGATGACCTAAACCGGTTTTCGCCACTTCAATCATCATAATCGCCATCCAAATCAGACCTGCGGTCACGTGCAAGCCGTGCATACCGACCAGAGTGAAGAAGGACGACAGGAAAGCGCTGCGCTGCGGGCCATTGCCATGTTCAATCAGGTGATGGAACTCATAGACTTCCATACCGATAAACACACAACCGAGGGCGAAGGTGACGAGTAACCAAGCCAAGGTCGCGGCTTTGTTATGGCGTTTAGCAAAAATCAGCGCCATGCCATAGGTAATACTACTGACGAGCAGGGCGGCAGTTTCGATCAGCACAAAGTCCAATTCGAAAATGTCTTTACCCGAAACGCCACCGTCCGTGTTCATGTAGAGCACTGCATAGGTTGCGAAAACCGAGGCAAACAAAATGCAGTCGGTCATCAGGTAAATCCAAAAACCAAACAGGGTGTTGCCACTCGTATCATGGTGTTCGTGATGATCTTCTGCGTGAGCTACTTTTAAATCTGCTGGGATTGCAATACTCATATCAGCCCCTTACTACATTGTTTAAGTGGGCATTTTCAATGCGAGCCACTTCATCGGGTTGCACGTAATAGTCGACGTCATTGTTATAGGCACGGAATAAGAACACGATAAACGCGCCCACTAAGCCCACAATGGCTAACCACAGAATGTGCCAAATAGCGGCAAAACCCGCGGCAGTGATCCCCAGCGCCATTAAGATACCGCTTGAGGTATTTTTCGGCATATGGATTGGCTGATAGTGTTTGAGGCCTTGATAAGCCAAACCTTTTTCTTTCGCATCGGTAAAGGCATCGATATCAGCAACCTGTGGCAGCTTAGCGAAGTTATAGCACTGTGGTGGTGAAGCGGTTGACCACTCTAAAGTATGGCCATTCCATGGATCGCCCGTAGTATCGCGGTTTTGGTCGCGGTCACGGATACTCACGTACAGTTGGATAAACTGCAGAATGATACCGACCATGATGATGCAAGCACCCACAGCGGCTAAGTAGATCCATAGATTCCATGCCGGGTTATCCGTATGGCTAATTCGGCGCGTCATACCCATAAAGCCTAATACGTACAGCGGCATAAAGGCCACGTAGAAACCGATTTGCCAACACCAGAATGACGCTTTACCTAAACGTTCATTCAAGTGGAAACCTGTCGCTTTAGGGAACCAGTAAGCAAAGCCTGCTAAGTAACCAAATACAGCACCACCAATAATAGTGTTATGGAAATGCGCGATTAAAAACAAACTGTTATGTAGAACGTAATCGGCTCCCGGTAAGGCTAATAGTACACCTGTCATACCGCCTATGGTGAAAGTCACCATAAAGCCTAGCGTCCACAACACAGGTACCGTTAACCGTAGGCGGCCACGGTAGATAGTGAACAACCAGTTAAACAGTTTTACCCCGGTTGGAACGGCAATCACCATAGTCATCACCCCGAAGAAGGCGTTGACGTTGGCACTTGAGCCCATAGTGAAGAAGTGGTGTAACCAAACGATGAAACCTAAAATTGAAATCGCACCGCTCGCCCACACCATAGAGGTGTAACCAAACAAACGCTTAGCCGTAAAGGTTGAGATCACCTCGGAGAAAATACCAAAAGCAGGCAAAATCAGGATGTAAACTTCAGGATGTCCCCACGCCCAAAATAGGTTGATATACATCATGGCGTTACCGCCACCGTCATTGGTGAAAAAGTGGAAATCCATATAACGGTCGAGCGTTAACATGGCTAACACGGCGGTTAATATTGGGAATGACGCGACGATCAATATGTTCGCCCACGTACAAGTCCAAGTGAAGATTGGCATTTGCATCAGCTTCATGCCTGGGGCACGCATCTTCAGTACGGTGGCGATAAAGTTCACCCCGGTTAAGGTCGTCCCTATGCCTGAAATTTGCAGTGCCCAGATATAGTAATCGACTCCAACCCCCGGACTGTAAGCCAGCTCTGAGAGGGGGGGATACGCCACCCAACCTGTCTTAGCAAATTCACCTAAACCCAATGAAATATTGATCAGCACAGCGCCAGAGGCGGTCAGCCAGAAACTGAGGTTATTCAAGAAGGGGAAGGCAACGTCGCGTGCGCCAATCTGCAGCGGCACTACTAAGTTCATTAGACCTATCATAAATGGCATCGCCATAAAGATAATCATGATCACGCCGTGGGCGGTGAAGATCTGGTCGTAATGTTCTGGCGGCAGATAACCTGCGGCGCCGTTGGTGGCGAGTGCTTGCTGGGTACGCATCATAATGGCATCGGAGAAGCCACGAATGAGCATCACTAAAGCCAACACTATGTACATGATACCGAGGCGTTTATGGTCAACTGAAGTTAACCAATTATTCCAGAGTACACTCCATTTTTTGTGTTTAGTGATCAAGGCTGCGATATACAAACCTACCACAGCGACGACCGCTAGGGTCACCATGATGATGGGCTCGTGATACGGAATCGCATCTAAGCTTAATTTACCGAGAAATGACATGATTACTCCGCCTCCACTTTGTGAGTGGATGAGTGCTCTAATGATGAAGGTTCTGTGGATGAGTCTTGTGTTAATGACGGTACAGAAGGTGTTGAGCTATCCATGTCGGCCATGTTCTGTGTATTTTCCATCGCGTGCTCGCCTGCCATATGTGGCATGTCGTGCATACCTTTCATGTCTGCCATGTCAGATGTGTGCTCAGTGCCCATGTGTTCCATGCCTGCGTGCATGTCCATTCCTTCGTGACCTTTCATGCCCTCATGTGAGTCCATGCGCATGTATTGCATCACGATTTGGTCAAACATCCCTTTGCTGACAGAACCAAAGTATTCAACTGGATTGTATTCACTCGGTTTAGCCAGTGTGGCATAGGCCGCTGAGTCCAATGCCTTGCCCTGTTGTTTTAACTTAGCTACCCATGCCTCGAAGTCGGCAGGTGTCTGAGTGGCAATCGCTTTAAACTTCATGCCCGCAAATCCGGCGCCGCTGTAGTTAGCCGAGATACCGTCGAAGGTGCCGGGCTCGTTAGCGATCAAATGTAACTTAGTGGTCATGCCCGCCATAGAGTAAATCTGGCTGCCTAACTGAGGGATGAAGAAGGAGTTCATCGCAGTGTCAGAGGTGATCTTAAAGTTCACCGGCACATTGGCTGGGAACGCCAACTCATTGACCGACGCCACGCCTTGTTCTGGATAAATGAATAACCATTTCCAGTCCAGCGACACTACTTCAACCGTGACGGGTTTAGCTTCGTGATCTAAAGGTTTGTATGGATCAAGATCATGGGTCGAACCCCAAGTGATCACACCGAGCACTATCACGATCACAATCGGCACTATCCACACTACGGTTTCAATCGCCGTTGAGTGTGCCCATTTAGGCGCATAGATTTCCTGATCACGGCCATCGCGGTATTTCCACGCGAAGTACAATGTCATGGCAATCACAGGGATAACGACAATAAGCATGAGTAGGGTGGCGACGATAATCAGGTGTTTTTCATCGATACCGATTTGGCCCTTAGGGTCCAACACACCGCCATCACAACCCGCGAGCATGAGTGCTACTGCCGCGATTGCTGCTTTACTTAATTTTCGAATTAACAAAGGAAGATTCCTCTAACCCTAAGGTTTACAACTCTGCCAAGCGTTAACCGGCAGTCGCACTAAGCGGCGTTATCTGAGCGCAAATCCTGAAACCCAAGAGGCATGACACAACAATGTGTCGCCATCCCGAGGCAAATCTAAGATCCGCTTTCAGCGCTTAATGCTTAATTTGAATTTAAAAACAGAGGGTTAAAATGGCGGAGCGCGACAACCGTGGGCGGTATGTTCGAGGGATTTTAGCCTTGGGGGTGCTAAAAAAAGTGAGGCGTTAGTTAAATTGAGATGATTGAAAAATTTGAAGCAGCAGTTGATTAAATGCCATAACTGCAGAATAACGAGGGGGTTGAGCAATAATAGGCTGAACAGACTGGCGCCGATAAACTCGACTAAAAAGCCATTGCTGAGGCTGATTAATTCACTAATATCGACACAACCGCCGATCAACACGGATAAAACGTCAGCAATAGGCAGCACAAACAATAACCCGAAAAACAGGGTTAGATTTGTCATGCTAAAGGTTGAAAGCCGAATAGTTAGGTTCAATCTTTCAACAATGAATTGGCTAAGAGCTAATTTCAATTAACGGGTCCGGCTGAACGGGAAAAGGAGTCAGTTGGCAGAACAAAAAATATTCAGCATGTAACTTTTTTATGCGGCAGGAGGATACCAAGAAGCGGCTATTGAATGAAAGCGGATCCCCGTAGTAAAAGGGCTTAAGTATTAAAAAAACCTTAATTAAAACTAAATGCGATCGTTAATTTTACAAAATTAACAGTATTTAAACTGATTTTGTTCTCATAAAATAAAAAATTGTGAAGCCTCTCATTTATTCATTTTGACTAAAGTTGATTTGCTTGTGGTGTCATTGAGTTGATTATAGCCCCTATAAACATGTTAGCTTTACCCGTAAAAAGACTAAGCTTAACTTCTATGGCGGGGCTAATGTTGCCGATAGTTGTCTTGATGGGTTAGCTTGTTTGTCGCAAGATTGGGCTCGCCAAGTTTGGCTGTGTGATTAAGTGCATTTGAGATCGGCATCCCAAATAAAAACATCACGTTAAATGAGTGATTGTGTCAGTCATTTACGCTATTTACATTAGATAAACCGATTATTAAACTGTGAACTTATCTCGCCCCTGATATGTGCTTGAGATTGAGCCTGTGAGTAGGGCATGATGCTTCTCAATTCTCGAAGTGCGTCAGCATAAAGGACTACACATAAAGTCATTTATCCCATACCTTAAGGTAAACATTTTCATCGCCTTAGCTTACGTTATTGTAGGTAAGATTGGTTTGATGATTGCTTTGCCGCCTGGATATTCTGCTGCAATTTGGCCTGCCGCAGGTATTGCTATTGCCGCTTGTGTTTTATGGAAAGAATATGCGCCTTGGATTGGCGTGTTCATTGGTTCTTTGTTGATTAATCTCAACATCAGCGGACATATCCATTGGGGGTGGTTGCCCTTTGCGATTTCAATTGGCTCATCTATACAGGCAGTGCTTTCTGCCTATGTTCTTGGGCGAGTCGATCATTTATTCACCCTAGATAATCCTAACGCCGTCATTAAATCCTGCTTGAGTTTAGCTTTAACTTGTACTGTAGCGACTGTTTTTGGCAATTTCTCCTTAGTGATTAACGGTACGATTCCACAGTCCGATTTACTGGGTAGTTTAATAAATTGGTGGACTGGGGATTTGCTCGGTGCCGTGATTTTTATCCCTCTGACTATGTTGTTATTTGATAAGCGAGTTATTTGGCGTTCTCGCCGCATTCAGACGGGTGTGCCTTTGCTGGTGGGCTTTTTATTCTGCGTGGGGATTTATTACTACTCAGATATGAATCAGCGCCAACAGTTGCAGGATAAGTTTCTGGTTCAATCTAATGCGATTATTAGCAATATTGAAAGTTTTCAAGATGCTAACCTCCAACAAATTGTTGCCTTAGCAAGCTTGTTCGATAATAGCGAGCAGGTTTCTGAGGATGAGTTTGTACAGTTTGGCAAACGCAATATGTTGATGAAGGATGGCTTTAGAGCTTGGTCTTGGTCACCGCTTGTGGCGGCAGCCGATCAGCAAAGTTTTGAGGCATCAATTCGTTCTGTGGTTGGCGGTTCCTACAAAGTGACTCGTCCCGAAGGCTGGCAGGCGAATACTGATGGTTGGCTAGTCCCTGTGATGTATATTCAGCCGCAGATAGGTAACGAAGCGGCCTTGGGATTAGATCTCAATAGTGAGCCGACGCGAGCCGCTGCCATAGCAAAAGTGCGTGCGACGTTAGCACCCGTGATGACAGCCAAGATTCAATTAGCACAAGATCCCAATGGTCCTGGTGGCACTTTACTCATTGCTCCTGCTTTTGACAGATTGGGTAAGATCTCAGGGTTTTGTTCTGCTGTAATTGATTTGCAAGGCATTATTGATGATGTTGATAGTGTAAAAGGGTTGCAGTGGCAACTGACAGATATGAGTGCGGGCGGTACCTTACTTTATAGCAATACTCAAAAATCGTTTCCCGAATTTAGCAGTAAGCTCTTCAGCGATAAAACTGGGCAGTATTTTCAGGCAAACTTGATGTTAGCGGATCGTCATTGGCATATAGTGATTTATCAATCCTATGCGGTGCTGATGGGCGATACTTTTAGCTTATCGCTACTGATGCTGCTGCTCGCATTTATCACTTGTGCGGTCGTGGGCGGTATGACACTGGTTTCCTCCGGCGAGCGCCAACGTATTGCCGAAAAAGTGACAGAAAAAACCATGGCATTGTCGAAGGAAATTGCCCGCCGTCAGGCTTTTCAAGCTACCTTGGTCGAAAGTGAGCAAAAATATCGAAACCTATTTGATAAGGCCCCAGTGGGGCATGTGCTTAAACGTTTAGATGATGGTCAATTTGTGGCGATTAACCCCGCCTTTCAAGCGATTACGGGTTATTCACTCGATGAGCTTAATCAACTTGATCCTTGGGATCTTACCCCAAAGCGTTATCAATTAAGTGAAACTGAGCAATTAGAGCGCTTAAAGCAGACGCGCCGTTACGGCCCCTATCAGAAGCATTATTTACATAAAAATGGCCAATTAGTGGCGGTGCGCCTCAACGGGGCTTTAGTTACTGGTGCTAATGGTGAACAGCTAATTTTGTTTATTGTCGAAGATATTACCGAGCAGGAGCGTACCGTTGCGCGGGTAAATCTCTTGGCGCAAGTATTTCAGCAGAGTGGTGAAGGCATCACGATTATGGATGCCAACGATATCATTGTGGATGTGAATAGCGCATTTTCTTAGATCACGGGTTATTCCCGAGAGGACATTATTGGTAAAAACTGCCGTTTTATAGAGGCTGAACGAACGGACAAAAGTATCGATTCTCAAGTCCGTGCTGCCCTCGAGCAAACGGGTTTCTGGCAAGGTGAAGTCTGGGACAGGCATAAACAAGGCTACGATTTCCCGAAATGGTTGATGATGTCTGTGGTGCGGGATGATTCTGGTGCCGTGAGTCACTATATTGGCAGCTTTACCGATATCAGTGAGCGTAAAGTCAGTGAGGAACGCATTCATTTCCTTGCTCATCATGACTCTTTGACCTTATTGCCTAATCGACTGAGCTTGCAGTCGCGCCTCGAAGTGGTGTTTAAGGATGCTCTGATATCCCACAGCCAAATAGCGGTAATGTTCATCGACATGGACCACTTTAAAAATATCAACGATACCTTGGGCCATCATGTGGGCGATCAACTGCTGCTAGAGGTGGCCCGACGTTTGAAATACATCGTTGGTGATAATGATACTGTGGCGCGTTTGGGAGGCGATGAGTTTGTGGTTGCCTTGTCCGATACAAACCATGATGAAGTGGCCAGTTTAGCCGAGGCGCTGCGCAGTGGTTTGAGTCAAACCTATGTGATTAATAATCAAGCATTACATTCGTCGCCAAGTATAGGGATCAGTTTATTTCCCAATGATGGTGACAGTGTTGAAGCCTTGATGAAAAATGCCGATATGGCCATGTACCGCGCAAAAGCGGCTGGACGCAATAACTATCAATTCTTTACTGCGGCAATGAACACTTTGATCACTGAGCGCCAGCATATTGAAACTGGCCTGAGGCAAGTGTTAGCAAACGACGAATTACGACTGCATTATCAGCCACAAATTGATATTAGAAGCGGGCAAGTGGTCAGTGTCGAAGCGCTTGTGCGCTGGCAGCATCCCGAATTTGGCATGATAGCGCCTGACCGTTTTATTCCCATTGCCGAAGAGATCGACATGATCATCCCAATTGGTCAATGGGTGTTAGAAACGGCGATGGCGCAACTTGCTGTCTGGCGTGCTGCGGGTGCCACTGAGTTGCGAATGGCAGTGAATCTGTCAGCGCATCAACTCCGTAAGGATACGATAGTCGCCGATATTACCAATGTGCTGGTGAAGCATAAGTTGGGCAAAGGCGCGCTGGAGCTGGAGATTACCGAGAGTGTGGCGATGCAATATCCTGAGCAGAATGCGCGCCTATTAGCGGAATTACGTCAACATGGTATCGAGCTCGCCATCGATGATTTTGGTACAGGATATTCCTCTTTATCCTATTTGAAACTCTTGCCCTTAGACAGGTTAAAGCTCGACCGATCCTTTGTGAAGGATATTGAGACCGACTCGAACGATGCAGCCATTAGCGCTGCAACTATTTCTATGTCCCATGAATTGGGGTTAACTGTGGTCGCTGAAGGGGTTGAAAACGAGGCGCAATTGGTATTATTGTCGAGCATGGGGTGCGACTTAGTGCAAGGGTTTTACTTTAGTAAACCCTTAGCGGCAGAAGAGTGTTTCCGCTTTATCCAGCGTAATTTATAACGGCAGAGTGTTGTTGTTTTTCTAATGCTGGCGCAGAGTTGGACTATACTTGAGTTCGCATTATGCATGCGTTAATCAAAATACTAAGGATGGTTTTATGCAAGTCATCTTCACTAAAGGTACTCAGCGTTATGGCCAGTTGCGCTGCGTGCGCATGGACGGTAGTGCGACTCAAACCCAAATGCCAGAACAGGGCATTGCTCCCCACGATATGATTCATTATGTGGTTGAAAAACGTCTGCATATTCAAGGGGCTTTCTTCTCGCAGGTCAGAGCTGGCGCCGATATCAGCTTCGCCTTGGAACATAATGAAACCTCCCGCGCTATCGCAGATAAAACGGAAGTGTGGCAAACCGAATCCATAGTCGAGACCTTGCAGTCGCTACTCTGGTCGGGCGAAACGCCAACCTATGACGGCTTTATTTATCTGTTAGAGCAAGCCTGTAGCAGTCGAGACTTAGCCGTTCCTACTGTTAACCAAACAGATTTTGATCATATTCTCAATGAGATTATGGATTTGAGTGTTGAGTGGCAGGGAATGGGAGAAGGTCAGTCCTTGACCTTGAAGTTCTGATCTATTGATTATGGCGGTGAGTGGCTAAATGCCTTCCCCTAAAAAGACTTTGGTATAGCGTGGCTGGATCCAAGCGCTATCACCTTTGTTTATGCCAAGCTGTTTAAATTGCACTTTAGATAATTCAACATGGATCAGTTGGTTATCTAGCTCAGTTAGGACTTCTAATCTCACTGCAGGGCCAACTATGGTCACTAAGTCTAAACTGACTTTAAGGGCATTTTCAGTTGGTTGTGTCAGTACCTCGATTTCGTGTGGGCGAACATAGGCCAAGCCTTGTTGCTCTTCGCTAATTGTGTGTTCAGGTGAGGGTATGTGGATATTGCCTATAGTGCTATGCCCTTGTTTTACCCGGGCATGAAATAGGTTCACATTGCCAAGAAACTCGTACACAAAAGGATTGCTTGGATTATCATAGACTTCTTCTGGCGTACCTTGCTGCTCGATACGACCTTGATTCATCACTACAATTTTATCTGCGACTTCGAGTGCTTCTTCCTGATCATGGGTCACAAATACGGTAGTGACATTAATCTCATCGTGTAAGCGTCTTAACCAGCGGCGTAATTCTGCGCGGACTTTTGCATCGAGCGCGCCAAAGGGTTCGTCTAACAGTAGAACCTTAGGTTCGACCGCAAGCGCGCGGGCGAGTGCGATGCGTTGCCTTTGACCGCCTGAAAGTTGTGATGGATAGCGATTAGCAGTCCAATCTAATTGGACGAGTTTGAGTAATGAATGCACCTTATCGGCAATGTCTGCCTTACTCGGACGTGTTTTTCGTGGTCTGACTGTGAGTCCATAGGCGACATTTTCGAATACAGTCATATGTTTAAATAGGGCGTAATGTTGGAATACAAAACCGACACCGCGTTCACTCACATGCTGTGTGGTGATGTCTTCGCCATTAAATCTGACTATGCCACTGTCGGCCTGTTCGAGTCCGGCAATAATCCTGAGTAAAGTTGTTTTGCCTGAGCCGGATGGGCCTAAAAGGGCTGTCAGCTCTCCGGTTTTGATCTCTAAATTGACCGAGTCCACGGCAACAAAATCACTAAAACGCTTATTAACTTGTTGAATGTGTATGCTCATAATGCTCTGTTCCCAAGGACGTTGCGTTTAGTTAATTTGATGTTTGCGCTCATCTTTCCACTCCACAAGGCTTTTCAGCACTATAGTGACCAGTGCTAAACCTGTGAGCAGGGATGACACGGCAAACGCGGCCGTAAACATGTATTCGTTATAAAGCACTTCTATGTGTAGCGGCATAGTATTGGTCTCACCGCGAATGCGCCCAGAGACCACTGCTACCGCCCCAAACTCGCCCATAGCACGGGCATTACACAGGATCACGCCGTAGAGTAAGCCCCACTTAATGTTAGGCAGTGTGACGTACCAAAAGGTCTTTAAACCACTGGCACCTAGGGTGAGTGAGGCCTCTTCTTCATCTTTGCCCTGTTGTTGCATCAGTGGGATGAGTTCACGGGCAATAAAGGGTAAAGTGCCGAACATGATGACAATGACTATGCCCGGAACGGCAAAAATCACTTTTAAATCATGGGCAGCAAGCCAAGGGCCAAACCAGCCTTGGGCACCGAAGAGGATCACAAAAATCAGCCCGACCACTACGGGTGAAATGGCGAAGGGCATATCGATTATCGAGATCAGTATGGTTTTGCCTCTAAACTCAAATTTAGCAATGGCCCAAGCGATGGCGACACCAAAAATAGCATTAGTGGGTACAACAATAATTAACACTAACAAGGTGAGGCGAATGGAAGCGAGCGCATCGGGATCGGTCACGGCTTGCCACCAGACCTTGAGACCCGCTTCGAAGGCGCCGTAGAGCACAACCGCTAATGGCAAAACCAGAAACAGTGCGAGAAAGCTTAATGCGATCCCGATTAAACTCCACTTTATCCAAGGTGCCTCAGTGGTAGCGTGATGATTTACAGTCGATATTTGACCCATAGACTTAACCTCTTTTACTCGCCCACCACTGTAGGCTATTAATTAATAACAATAAGAGGAAAGCTGCTGCGAGCATGACCACGCCGATAGCCGCTGCGCCGTTATAGTCATATTGCTCAGCTTTGGACACTATCAGTAGCGGAGTAATTTCGGTGCGATAGGGCAAATTGCCCGAGATAAAAATGACGGAACCATATTCGCCCACTGCACGTGCAAAGGCTAAGGCATAACCCGTTAATAATGCAGGTAATATCGCAGGTAGGATTACTCTTCTTATGGTGGTTAATCGATTAGCACCGAGGGATGCTGAGGCTTCTTCAAGTTCCTTTGAAAAGTCAGCCAAAACCGGTTGCACTGTTCGTACGACAAAGGGCAATCCAATGTAAGTTAAGGCGATTACAACACCAATTTGACTGTAGGCGACTTTAATGCCCCATAAGTGTAAATATTGACCTACCCACCCGGTAGTCGAATAAAGCGTTACGAGCGCGATACCTGCGACAGCCGTCGGTAAGGCAAAAGGCAGATCGACTAAAGCATCGACGACTTTTTTACCAAAAAATTGATAACGTACTAACACCCAAGCGACGAGAGTCCCAAAAATGGCATTAATGCTGGCGCCAATAAAAGACGCCGTAAATGACAGCTTGTATGAGGCTACAACCTGAGGATGACTAATTGCGACCCAAAAGTCAGCCCAACTCATTTGCAGCGTAAACAGAACTAATCCGGCTACAGGAATAAGAAATAGCAAACTTAAATATAAAACTGAGAAGCCTAAGGTAATACCAAATCCAGGTAGCACAGATTTTATGACAACCTTGCTCATATCATTATTCCGTCGCGAGATAAGTGAAACCAATGGGCGGTTTCGTATGAGTGAAACCGCGTAAAAGATTACTTGCTAATCTTGGTTAAAATAGAATCGAATTGACCACCATCATTAAAATGCGTTTTTTGTGCTTTGTTCCAGCCACCAAAAACTTCATCAATGGTAAAGAGCGTCAGTTGTGGAAATTTGTCTTTGTATTGCAACGCAACGTCTGGGTTTGTCGGGCGATAAAAGTGTTTTGCTGCTAGGTGTTGTGCTTCATCAGTATAGAGATGTGCTAGGTAAGCTTCTGCTAACTTACGTGTCCCTTTGCGATCGACATTTTTATCTACCACTGTCACTGGTGGCTCGGCAAGAATACTGACACTTGGAACAATGATTTCAAATTCACCTTTTCCTAACTGCTCAACAGATAATATGGCTTCATTTTCCCAAGCGATGAACACATCGCCAATTTTACGCTGTACAAAGGTATTGGTTGCGCCACGGGCGCCAGAGTCCAGCACAGGTACGTTTTTATAAATCTGAGTGACAAACTCTAACGCTTTTTCTTCTGAGCCGTATTGCTTCAGTGCATAACCCCAAGCGGCGAGATAGTTCCAGCGCGCCCCGCCTGAAGTCTTAGGATTTGGGGTAATGACCTCTACACCTTCTCGAACTAAGTCATTCCAGTCATGGATATTTTTGGGATTTCCCTTGCGAACCAATAGCACTATGGTCGAGGTATAGGGCGAGCTATTGTGTGGCAGGCGACTTTGCCAATTTTCAGGAATTAAATCCGCTTTTTGCCTTAATGCATCAACGTCATAGGCCAGTGCCAGAGTGACAACATCCGCTTCTAATCCATCAATAACTGAGCGAGCTTGCGAGCCTGAACCACCATGAGATTGACGTATGGTTGGGGCTTTATGGCCCTGTTTTTGCCAATATTGGCTAAAGAGTTGGTTATATTCCCGATAGAATTCACGGGTTGGATCATAGGAAACATTCAATAGCGTATCTTCAGCGAGTGCGAGAAAACTAGCAGAGGCCAAAACTAAGGTGAGTGTTGCTTTTTGTAGGTGAGATAAAATATTCATACCGAAATCCTCATATTATTTAATAAGGCTTCCGGTTGACCGGTCAGCGATGTGGTCTAACTGTGTTGATTGGGTGGTAAATTTCGTTTTATTTCGACGGCGTAACTTGGTCTAAACGAATTTTTTCTTTCTTTTCTAATTGCACTAATTTCCCATGGTGAAAGGTTAATTCCACTGTCCCAAACTCAATTCTACCCAGTAGTTTTTCTAAACTATTGACGAGCAAGGGGATCACGGTTTGTAGATCTTCTTTGGTTGCCATATAAGTCCTCATGTAAGTGGTTTTTGACAACGTAATTGGAATTATAATCAAATATTGATAACTAAAAAGTTACATTTTGCGATTTGATATTCTTTTATGTAATAAGTGTGTCTTTTGTGTGTTTGAGTTTACGAGATCGTTAGACTGGCTCTGAGTTGCACTTTCTATTTGATAGATAAGATTACCAATAAGCACATCAATGAGGGGCCACTGTCCATGTCCGGAATCGACATTAATGTGGCCACTTAACCCTAAGTTGATTGTTGGGAATCCCAATTTTTTTGCCAGTTTTGCAGCTTGATTAAAGGGCATCCAAGGATCGTTTTCACTGGCAATGACAAGCCCTGCGACACCTAAGGGATGTTTTGGCAACAAGTGTTTGATCGTTTGATTGCCATCGTGTTCAGGCAGAATGTGTCCATTCTCAGAAAATCGTGCTGGTGATGCTGGCGCGACTAAAATAGCTGCTGCTACCCGCTGTGGATGATGAGCGATGGCAAGGCTTGTCGCTAAACAGCCAAAACTGTGGGCGAGGATGAGGATTTCACCTTCGATTTGATCGATTGCGCGGCAAATGGCATTGGCCCAGA
The DNA here is from genome assembly GCF_025654235.1 of Shewanella sp. SM32. Classification (NCBI taxonomy): domain Bacteria; kingdom Pseudomonadati; phylum Pseudomonadota; class Gammaproteobacteria; order Alteromonadales; family Shewanellaceae; genus Shewanella; species Shewanella sp. SM32. The sequence goes on from NZ_JAKKRO010000012.1 coordinate 64,337, forward strand.
TATGAATCTTAGGCTCCAATAGTGGTAAGTCATTGACCCATATAGCTGATTCATATTTTTGTGCAATCCAACTTTGCCAATGTAAAGGGCCGCTACCACCAAACCCTGGCACAATTAATAAGGTTGCCATATTTTATCCTCCAAGATGTGAGTTTATAAGAGAGCCAAATGACGACCGGATGAAGCCAGTTTGACTCGCACTCTGACTATATCTACAAATTTGGTTATTAAAATTGTTATTTGTAGTCCATTTTGGAATATGAGATATATTTAGGATATTAACTCTGGAGGAAGTTGCCTTTGTGAGGTGATGTTACAGATAAATAATCCATAAAAATGCCCAGTAAGAGGGTGAGTCTTCTGGGCACTCGTTTTCAGTTTATATCTTGTTATTCCCTATGACGGCGTTCTTGGCTTTGAGTTGATCGACCTTGGTTATGTTCTACCGAGCGAGCGGTTTGCGCATTTTGGCGTGGCTCACTTTGTCTCACTCTCACTTCTTCGCGTTGTCTAGGCGCCGCTTGTCTTGGTTGTTCAATCCGTTGTGGCTCTGTACGTCTTGTTTCAGGCCGTGGCGTTTCAACTCTTGGGGTCATAGTTCTTGGTTTTTCTTGCCTTTGTGACTGTGCCCTTTGTTGATCGATATTACGCGGTTGTGACTCCCGAGTTTGATATTGCCTTTGCTGAGACTCCTTCGATGGCATTGGTTTTGACTGCACGGGTCTTGATTGCGCGTCATTACGCTCCTTGTGAGTCGGCGTTTGTACCATAGTCGCAGATCGACGTTCCTTTAACTCGGCTTGCGTTTTCTGATAACTCGGCGTGCGGTTATCACGTTCACGGCTGACGTTGTGATAGTCTTTATTATCACGACTTTTATTGCCCTGATTACTCATATTACCCAGATTACTATGGGTATCTTGGCGTTCTTTAGACTTCGAATATTGGCTATTGAAGTGCTGTTTACTGCCGCTTGAGTGTGAATCTCTGCCGCGATATTTATCATCATGGTAATAGCGTTGTTTTACCACTGGATTGTGATAACTCACACCGCGTCTATGTTCGGGTTTATGTTTCCAAGGTTGTGCGCCATGGCTAACACTGTATCTTTCCCGTGGGCGATATCGGTGTGAATGGCGATAGTCGATCACCACCACTTTATGGTTGTGCCAGTGGAACGAACTGAAGAAGTAGTTAAAGGAAATATGGATGCCCGGTGACCAGTAGAAATGGTTATGACTCGGACGATAGGGATAGCCAGCATAGCCGCCAAATTCCCAATATACAGGAGGATAAGCCACACCCCAACGCCATGTGCCGTAAACCACGCGTGGATCGTAATAGGGGACGTAGACGATTTCTCGCTTAGCGGGTTCTATGATGATCTGATTGTTGGCGCGTGTAATTGCCATGTTATCCATGTCTGCTAAGCTATTCGCTTTATCAGCCTGTTGTCTTAGGGACTGAATGCTGTTCATCACTTGGCCTTCATCTTCTAAGAAGGCTTCACCGAGTCTTTGAGTCCATTCGAGATCTTCACTCATTTTTTGCAGCAGCGTCGGGAAGGCCAGCAAGGCTTTGACGCTCGGGTCCCAGTCCTGATCTTCGGCTTGCGACATAATTTGGTCGATCGATGATTTGGGGCGCTGGGTTAACCAACGCTGTGCCTGCACTATTTCGAGTGGATAAGTTGAGGCAATAAGTATGTGGGTCAATAAGCTATCGGGATACAGGGCAATAGGCGCCAGCATTTGTTCGAGTTCGGCTTGGCTTGCCGCTGTGCTCGATCCTTGGCTCGCAGATATGCCCGCAGCCTGTGCTGTGGTAGTGAAAGGCAAGGCCACTAATGCCGCCGTTAACACTAGCCAATTCCATCGATGTAGTCTGTTCATGGTTTGCTCCAATAATCCTGTTCGAGGATGTTATGGGCATATTAGGCGTGTGAATATGAACATAAGCTGAAAGTGTTTTGCGGTTAAATATTTATTTATAGCCAAGTTTTAAGAGACGTAATAAATCTATCACATTGAAAATAAAGACTTAAACTGAGTGTGCAAAGCTGATGCTAAATTTGGCACCACCTAAGGTTTCTGAGCGAGAGACAGAAATTCTGCCGTTATAGCTGTCGACTAAATCGCGCACGATAGCAAGCCCAATACCATTACCTTGAAGGTAGGAGTCTGCGCGAATACCACGTTCAAAGATTTGATTTTGCAGGGCTTCACTGATCCCTGGGCCATCATCTTCGATACAGATTAGCAGTTGATAGGCATCGCCTGTGACCGTTAATGTCACCGTAGACTTCGCGGCTTTACAGGCGTTGTCGAGTAAATTGCCTAGAATTTCAGTCAGATCTGCTTTATCCCCCTTGAATACTGCGTGTTCTACCATCTCGCCGCTGAGATTGATTTGTGGCTCTCGATAAATTTTAGCTAATGTGCGTAATAACTTAGCGGCGACTTCATCGACACGAATACCTAAATGCCACGAGGCCGCCGCTGCGGTTTGGGCGCGTTTTAGCTGGTGGCCAATGATCCTGCTGATCACTGATACTTGCTCACTGGAGGATTCGCTTAAGTCGGCCTGACTCTTGATCACCGCCAGTGGTGTTTTGAGGCTATGGGCTAGGTCGGCCAAGGCATTACGATAGCGTTTTCGTTGGGTTTGTTCGGTATTGAGCAAAATATTAAGCTGCCGAGCAACCGCTTGTAATTCAGTGGGGTACTGGCTACTTAGCTGCATCGACTTACCTTGCTCGACGGAATGTAGCTCTTGGGTAAAGCGTGCTAAAGGCCGCAACGTCCACAGTAACCAACTCAATTGAAACACTAACATGACTAACATTAAGATCAGCAGCCAAGTCCAAAGCTGTTGATTAAACTGATCAATTTGCTGCTGAAATTCTCGCTCGTCTTTAATAATGTGGATTGTCACAGGCACGTTTTGATTTTGGCTGGCAAAACTGACACTAAAGCTATAAATCAAATGGAGTTGATCGGCGAGCTCGATTTGCTCAAATGCGCTTTGACCCGTGGCTGGGATGGTAAAATGTGGCGGTGGCGTAATCCCCATAAAAGATTGCGAATGCCACACTATATCTTGTTTGCCGCTGGCGTCTTCAGTGGTTGCAATGGCATACAGCCCTGATTGAATGAGGTTAAAACGATTCTCTAACACTAACTCTGGGATGGAGATTTGTTTGTTTTCGACTTCAGTCACCGCGAGAATCGAATAGACATAGGCACTGAGTTCATTCTTGGTTGCGCTTTTAACTTGTTCGGTAAAGGCATCGTTTAAGGCAACGCCGATCAAAGGCAATAACACTAAGATAAATAATAGCGCGCTGGCAACTAAGCGTGCTTTTAGGGAGTTCAGCACTTGCCACGCCATGGCGCGTTTACTCATCGGCTGCTTGCCCAGACGTTAACGCTTTTAGGCGATAACCTTGGCCGCGCAGAGTTTCAATTAAGTTGTATTGATTATCTGGGTCGAGTTTTTTGCGTAACCGGCGGATAAAGACTTCGATGACGTTAGAATCTAAATCAAAATCCTGATCGTAAATATGCTCTGTGAGTACAGTTTTTGATTTGACTTCGCCTTGATGCAACATAAAAAATTCGAATAACTTGTATTCAGAACCACTGAGATTAACCAGTTCTTCGCCTTTACGTACTTCTAGGCTGCTGGTGTTAAGGCTAAAGGGGCCGTTGTAGATCAGGGGGCTGGCCTTGCCGGCGGAGCGACGGATCAGGGCTTTTAGTCGTGCGATGAGTTCTTGGGGATGGAAAGGCTTCGTCAGATAGTCGTCGGCACCGGCATCGAGTCCTTCAACCTTATCTTGCCAACTGTCCCTTGCGGTTAAAATCAGGATAGGAAAGTCGCGTTTTTGTTCACGCACGCTACGGATCAAGGCGATACCATCGAGTTTAGGTAAACCGACATCGATAATTGCTGCATCATAGTTGTATTCGAGCGCTTGAAATAAGCCTTCTTCACCATCACTCGCCACATCGATACTGTAATGGGCATCGAGGAGATGTTGCTTTAAGTTAGTCTGTAGTTCTATATCATCTTCAACTAGTAACAATCGCATCGTTAGTTCCTCGAGACTCGGCCCGTTGCGGCATCTACTGAAACAGAAAATACTTGGCCATCATTATTGAGGATTTTAATACGATATCCCGATCCGCTGGATTGTACGCTCAATACTTTGCCTTGAAATTGTCGTTGCGCCATTGCCACCGCTTGATCAGGGCTATTGACCGCTAGACGGCGCTGCTCATTCTTCGCACCTTGGTTACGAGGCTGATTGCGATCATCATGTCTATCATTGCCTGCTATGCAACCAAAGGAGGCTGATAAGCAAGTGATTAGGGCCAAGGTCAAACCAAGTTTCATATCGGGTACCCGCAATGTTCAGCGATCTTAAGTTAATGAGTGAGATGGATAACTTATCGAGTCGACTAAGAATACCTCATCACCTTAACAAACACATAGAGATCAGCCAATTGGTTGGCACAATTCCTTCAAAATTAACTCTGACAGTTATTTTGTTATTCGTGACAGAACTGAAGTTCTGTTGGCGAGTCTATCTCTATGCTCGCGCTTGTATCGTTTAAGTTTTGTGAGTGTTACCCATTCCAGATGAACTCGGGCTGAACGTATCTTCTGGCTGAGAACAGTGGGCGTTGATGTTCAGCTTATGTTCACCTTCATTGCACTTTAATAGCTCCAATTTGAACGGGTTATCCATAGGATATTCAAGATGAACACACTCAATAAGCAAGATATGGCAGCCACAGTTAATATTAAGCTGTTTATGGCAACGGCTATTGCTGCGCTGTTTTTAGCGTCCCCTGCCGCTAGCGCTCAGCCCCGCGAACTGGAGTCATCGCAAAGCTTAACGCCATTTACTGCCGCCAGTGTTGGTATTGCCAAAAAAGCAGAAAATAGCGAGCAAGCTGCTGAGCAGGAACAACAAGCTTTAGCTTTGTTACAACAAGCCGCGCCCGCAAAAAATGTCACTGAAGTCGCCGCTGCAGCCGTGAAATCCTTGGCGCCAGCAGCCTTATCATCCAAAGCGCAGACGACAAACCGAGTGCAACTTATGGGCGCCTCGCCGATGACGCGTGAGCAAGTAACAGCGAAACATGCGAGCCAAGGGATTCCGAGTTCGAGTGCGACCAGTGAAGATCCCTACCGCGCACCTGTGTATCACAGCTTTTCGATTTTTGATGCCAGCAGTCGTTTGTTTGAAGACTTTGACTACGATGGTTTTTATCAAACGTTTAGCGTGACCTTCGACGTTGATGTCAATGGTGCATATCTTAATGAAAGAGCTGATTTATTTGCCGAGCTTTATCTCAGTCGTGATGGTGGCCCTTGGGTGCATTATTACACCACAGACGTATTTACCATTTACGGCGATTCGACACAGGACGATTACGAAGTGTTGACCACGCTCTACACGGGTTATGCGACGGATCACTATGATGTGTTGATTGATGTGTATGAAGTGGGTTACAGCGATATTGTTGCGACCATTAGCGCCGATGAGACCGATAGTTTGTATGCGCTGCCATTGGAGAGTAGCGATCGAGACAGAGAGCCCGACATTATTGTTGTTGAGGAAAGTGGCGGCGCCTTCTCAGTATTAGGTTTGTTATGTCTTAGTTTGTGTGCGGGGCTGCGGTTGAATCGAACTCGAGTCTAATCGCCCTTATTTCTCTCGGTGTTTATCTGCGGTAAATAGGGCTAGTATGGATGAGTTATTTTAACTAAATGGAGAAAGACATGATTGCTCAAGGTCAAACATTACCTGCTGCCACATTAGGTCAACTGACTAAAGATGGCATGGTGAATCACCAAGTTACCGAATTGTTCGCGGGTAAAAAAGTCGTATTGTTTGCAGTGCCAGGTGCTTTTACTCCAACGTGTTCTGAAGCGCATTTACCTGGCTATGTGGTATTAGCCGATCAATTTAAAGCGAAAGGCGTGGATTTGATTGCCTGTGTTGCTGTGAACGATGCCTTTGTGATGAAAGCGTGGGGCGAAGCACAAAATGCCTCTGAATTAATGATGTTAGCCGATGGCGATGCCAGCTTTACTAAAGCCTTAGGTTTAGAGATGGATACTGCCGGTTTTGGTGGCGTGCGTTCACAACGTTATGCCATGATCATCGATAACGGTGTAGTGACTCTACTGAATGTAGAAGAGCCAAAGGCTTTTGAAGCCAGTAAAGCTGAAGTTGTTTTGGCTGCTATCTAAGCGTATTTAAGACATGAAGTTTGGATGTGACCAAAGCCAGCCATTCATTGGCTGGCTTTAACTAAATCAATTTATTGTACGATTTGAATGTTGTCTGCATCTATGGTCACTTCAGACCAATCTTTATCCACTTCACCACGAATAATGACCTGAGTCTCAGGTGTTACTGTGTTGCCGCGCCATAAATCATCATCAATTTCGACCTTAATATCACCCGTAGCGTCACGGAAAATATAATCATCGTGTCCAATGGAAGAAATGATATGGCCCGTTAACTCAATTTGGGCGTCATCACTGGCATTGAGCGCGCTCACCACATCATGAATCACTTGTCTTGCGCTCGGCCCTTGGAAGCCACCCTGTATTTGAGGTTCACCCGTTGTAGGTTGAAAGCCTGCTTGGCTGGTCATAGTCGTGAATGAAAGTGCCATTGCGAAAACGGTAAGAGTCATTTTATTCATCTGTTTGTCCTTTCTATGGTTTTATGTAACTCAGCCTCAATGGCTATTACAGTGTTGCGAGCATAGTGCCAAGACAAGCGTGAAGCGGTTGTGAAGATTGGGTTTGCAACTCAGAATTTGCTAAAACGAGGTCATTTATCCAAGCTAACTTCAGTTAATGGGCATTATCTATAAACTGAACATAAGCCTGATAGCTAGCACCATCGTTTTGGGTTGAAAATGCCCAGCCCATTCGCTCGCAAATACGTTCAATAATAATTAATCCGCAGCCATAGCCTGATGTATCAGTACTTTGAGTGCTTAGTGGATTCAGTATCCATAATTGGTTGCTTTGCATCGTAATTTCAATGTTTCCGGCACTGTAATTGAAAGCATTTTTAATTAAATTACCTATCACTATGTCAATAAAGCTCAGTGGCGCCTTGATGCTCAAGCAATCTTTAAGCGTTAAGCTGTAGGTGATTTCTTGCTTGGCAAAGTGCTGCGCCAATTCAGCTAAAATGTGTTCAAGGCGTGGTGCTAAATCAATTTGGCTGTAGTGCTGGGATTCAATGTCTTCTTTTCCGAGAAGTAAAAAGGCCTCGGTGAGCGTTTTCATTTGATGCCCTGCGTAATCAATACGTGTAATGGCTTTTTTGACCATTAATTGTTGAGCCTCGGTTGTCGCATTGGGGATTTTTTTGAGCAATTCTACCGAACCTTGGATCACCATAATGGGCGTGCGTAGTTCATGGGAGGCAAAACGGCTAAATTCTTGTTCCCGAGTGAAGTAGGCGGCAATTTTAGCTTTGTTGCTTAATAGGGTTTGCTCAATCTGGCGGGTTTCACGGTATGAAGTACTCGGTGTTGATGTTGGTCTTTTTGGTGATAGTTGATTGATTTTATTTTCAATCTCAGCAAGTGGACTGGATAGCAGACGTACAAAATACAATCCATACGCCATGATAAACAGGAGCAAACCGATCCCCATAATAGAGATCAAAATGTGCATTCTATCTTCATAGCTATCAAGGAAATCGTCCGCGTCATCCTTATAAACCACATACAACAGCCCTTGCCCAGAAGGATGAGCGGATATTAAAAAGTGTTTATCTTCGTCACCCAGTTGATGTTCGTAAAATCCGGTATTTTGATAAGGTTGCAGCCAAGCTGGTACAAACTCTTTGCTCCAATATGTTTTCAATTCATTGATATCGGGGAGCTGTGCTTTATCACCAAACCTTTGATAATTCTTTAGATATTCGCGAGTCTCTGTGGCCAGCGTTTGCTCGAGGCTAATCTTCTCAATTTGTTCTTCGGCGATATAAATGAGGCTCCAAAAAATGGCAAACATCAAGCTAGTTAATACTAAAAAAGTGAGGCGGATTTTTTTATATAAACTCGGAAAATGCTCAGGGGATAAGTCGGTAACCTTGGCCATGGATAGTCTCTAATTTTGAGTCTGAAAAACCTTTATCGAGTGCACTGCGTAAGCTGTATATGTGGCTGCGAAGTGAATCACTCGAAGGAGCATCATCTCCCCATACTGTATCTACCAATTGCTCTTTACTCACGATAGCGGGCGCATGTTTTAGTAACAGTGAAAGAATGGTGCGCTGAATTTTACTGAGCTTAATTTCTTTACCAGCACGAGTAACTTGATGGGTTTGCAAATTTAAACTGATATCACTGAAGCGCAAAGTACCCACATCTAAACGTGGGCCACGATTATGCAGTGAATGCAGTCGTAAGCATAATTCTTCCATCGCGAAAGGTTTATTTAAAAAATCATCCCCACCTGATGTAAAAGAATCAATTTTATCCTGCAAACTATCTTTGGCGGTTAAAAATATAATCGGTGTATTACAATAAATTTCTTCACGCAGTTTTTTGACCGTATTAATACCGTCTAATTTGGGCATCATAATATCCATTATGATGACATCGTAATGGTTTTGTTGAATTAAATTGATTGCACTTTCCCCGTGATATGCACAGTCGGCAATAATCCCCTCTAGGGTTAAATAATCCATGATTGTTTCAATAACATCATGATTATCATCAACAATTAATACTTTCATCGGTTAATTCATTTCTTCACATTTGCTTGACGATCTTCATACTAAGATGCCCAGCACTGATTTAACAAGACAAAATAGGGAAGAAAATGAATAAACTCTTAGTTTGTATTACGGCCATTTTGCTGGCAGGTTGCGGTGGTAATGATTCATCAACAGATACCTCTAAACCCGATCCTATCGTTCCACAACCTACGTTACCCGCAAAAATTAACGGTACAGTAACAAATATTGCTTCTGACAATAATTCGATTACGGTCAATGGATATAACGTCAATATCGCTAATGCTAAGATTCACTATGGTCAACAGCCGTTAGAGGTTAATGCCATTCAAATGGGGATGAGGGTCAAAATTGATAATGAAGGCCAACAGGCTAAAAATGTCATATTAGATCCAAGCCTTGTGGGTGAAATCAGTTCCGTTAATCAAAATACTATTGCCGTTAATGGGATTAATTTAGTCGTTAAACCAGCGGACGCGACCCTGTATAAAGTAGGCGATTGGGTGGCGGTAAATGGTTATCCAACGGTAATGGGAGAATGGCAGGTTAATTCTATAAACCTTATCCCCAATTTTGCGTTTGCTGAAATCGAGGGACGTGTCTCTGGATTAAACAAGGCCACGCAACAATTCAATATCGGTTCGGCAGTGATTAATTATGCCAACGCACGTTTAGAAGGCAGCTTACAGGAAGGCTCATGGGTCGAAGTGGAAGGCCAGCAAAGTGGTGCTTCATTTTTGGCCTCTGAAGTCGAGGTGGAAGATACGGCGTCTTTTAACGATATGGAGCTAGAAGGGACTATTACTTGGGTCAACCAAGATAAAACGCAGTTTGAGCTTAATGCCCGTACTCGACTCTATGTCACTACAAATACTCAATTTGAAGATGGCAAGCAAGCTAACTTGGTTGAAGGCAAGTTAGTCGATGTAGATATTCAATCTATGCCGCAGGGTTTATGGGCCAGAGAAGTTGAATTTGAAACATCACATGATAATGGTGGAATACCTCCAACCTTAGGTAAAAAGTTCGAGCTAGAAGGTCTGGCGACACTGACTACCAATAATCAGCTACAAATTAATGGATTTACATTTGATATTGATGCCAGAACTCAATTCGATGACGGTTTAACCTTAGCGACACTTGACCAAAAATGGATTCAAATAGAAGGTGTTGAACTCGCAGACAACCAGTGGTTAGTGAAAGAAGTTGATCTTGAAGTGCGAAGCAATGAGCTTGATTTGTCGGGTTTAGTGATGCAAAAGACCTTGTGGGGCTATCAAGCGACTGATGCTTCATTAACGCCATTTGAAGGCAAATGGGTTGATGTCGAATGTCAGTTCGATGGCTCTAATATCCACAATTGTCGAAGCGACGATTAAACACAAATAGAGAAATTAAGTGAATAAACGTGCGGTTTTAGGCCGCACGGTTTATTTGGCTTTACCCAATCCCCAAGCTGGTTTCAATATCTTCTACACTCTGCTGTACTTCTTGGGCGATGACCTCACTCTGCAGTGAACTGGTTTGCGCTTGTTCTTTTAAACTATCCATAGTGCGAACAAATTCATCGAGATAATCGACTTGCTCTTTGGCATTGAGCGAGCCTTGTTTGGCGGTATTAGCCATTTCACTTGCTTGGTTTTGCACTGTTTGCGCCACTTGCCACAGACTCTGAGCACGCAGTTTCTGGCTGCTGGTGGCCTGTGCTATGCCATCGACACTCTCACTGAGGGCATGATTTGATTGGGTCAGTTGTTGCAGAATTTTCACGATCTCATTCAAAGACACTTGGGTGCGTTGGCTTAAATTACGCACTTCATCGGCCACCACGGCAAAGCCGCGACCTTGCTCGCCAGCCCGCGCAGCTTCGATGGCAGCATTAAGGGCGAGTAAGTTAGTTTGTTCGGCAATATTGCCAATCACATCAATGATTTTCGATACATCCGTCACTGAGTTATTTAGGCTTTCAAGGGACGAATGGCACAGACCTACCGCGGTTTGTGTTTGCTCGGTCGCGCTCAATACCGCCTCGGCTTGTGCTTGACTCGACTGCATTTGGCGCATGGTTTCGGCGGCGCTGTCTTCCACAAGTGCCGAAGTGTGGCTCACCTCATTGGCGAGGCTGCGGATATGCTCGGTCTGTGTTTGCGTATCGGCCACAATCGTTTGGGTGTGCTCTGTGTGTTGTGATAGCTGAGTAATGCGTGCCACCAGTTGGCTTAATGATTGAGAAACCTTAGTGATTTGCTGGCGCTGTGCCTCGTCTTCCTGTTCAAACCTGTGCAGTAACTGGTTGAAATGACCTGCGATTTGGCCCGTCTCGCAGCGACGATTAATATCTAAACGCTCGCGGCTGTTCGATTCGCTTAATTTCATAAAAGCTTGGTTGAGACGTTTTAGCGGTTTGACGACACGATTTTGCTGCAGGATTAAATAACCAATCGCAAACAAGGCCATGATGGAAACCATAGTGTAGAGGATTAGCTGTAACTCATATTTCAGTTGCTGGTTCTTTGCTGCCTGAGCCTCACCTAAACCAATAAGCTGTTGTTCCACATTGCTAATCGCTTGAATGAGTTGATCTTGCATCTCTTGGTTTGTTTGCAGTAATTGGTGGGTATTGGCGACTTCTTTGTTGTATCGATTGGCGAGACTGAGCAGTTCACTGCGGTCACTCTCGCCGATTTCAATTTGTTCCGGTTCGCTGGCGCCGAGTGCAAATTCATCGGCTTCTTGCTGTTCATATACGCCGATTAACGGCAGTGCACTGAGGGTGTCGTGCCACGTATTTAGCTCTTTGCTGGTGCTGTCTAAAATGCCCTTGAGCTGCTGATTTTTACCGATCAGATAACCATCGGTCAGCTGGGAAAGTTGGTAGACGATAGAAGGTAAATCGCGGCTCAATTGCAGATATTGTTCGGCGACCACTGCATTTGTGGCTAAGCCTTTATCGGCATAACTGCCCAGACGACGGTTATAGTCGAGCATTTCAGATTCGGCGTGGGCGAGCAGTTGCCTAGGGTTGCCAGCGAGTTTACCCGCGGCGCGGTACTTGGTATCTAAATCTTGAATGAAGCTACTTAGGCTGGCTTGCAAGTCATTGTCGGTAGCGCCCATGGCTGCGAGGTTAGGCTGCGTGAGCTGGTTTTTAATGGCGCTGAGTTTGGTTTTCGCTTGTTCAAGTTGGCTAGCGTTGCCACTGGCTAAATAGCCATCGAGATCGCGGCGTACACCGACGAGAAAATCCTGCTGAATAGCTTGTAATGTAAGTGTTTGTTGCTCAATTTGTTGCCGCTGATCACTGCTCCACAGCACTACGGCTGCTAGCAATCCCGCGAGCAATAACAACAGGGCAGAAGCAGAAAGCGACAGCGTTGAAATTTTCATTTTGCAATCTTCATAATGGTCAGAGCCAGTAACTGTGCTGAGTTTATGAATTTAAGGTGACATTAATATGACAAGTGCTCACTTGGATGCAGCGTTGTCATTTGATTTGCAAATATGTGATCTCGCGTTATTCCAGCGGCAGCCACACTTGGGCTTTTAAACCGCCTTCGGCGCGGTTGGAGAGTGTAATTTGCCCTTGGTGTCTATCGATAATCCGTTTGATGATGGCGAGGCCTAGGCCCGAACCAACACTACCACGGGCGATATCACCTTGGGTAAAAGGTTGAAATAGTTTGGTAATTTGTGACTCATCGATCCCTGGGCCGTTATCTTCAACGCTAAAACCGATACGCTTGCCATCGAACTGTGAGCTAATGCGGATCCAGCCAGAACCATAGCGAAAGGCATTTTCGACTAAGTTACTCAGTACCCGCTTGATGGCAATCGCTTGGAATTGGGCTTCGGGGCAGTCAGTTAACACCACTTCAATTTCACCAGCGCGATTGGCTTCTGCTTGAGCGATATCTTGAATGAGTTTATTGATTTGGCCTAGCTCACGGCTGGTTTCCTGATCTTGGCGAATGTAAGCAATAAATTGGCTGATGATGGCGTCCATATCTTCGATATCATTGACTATGCCATCTTTAAGATATTGATCTTCCTCAACCATCATCTCAGAGGCGAGGCGAATACGGGTGAGCGGCGTGCGCAAATCGTGGGAGATCCCCGCCATCAATAGCGCTCTGTCCTGCTCCAGTTGCTTCATGCTGTGTGCCATCTGGTTGAAAGCATTGGTAACTTCGACAATTTCACTCGAACCTTTTAGCGGCAAGGGGTCGGGAAATTCACCGCGGGAGACTGAAATCGCGGCTTTTTGTAGTCGCCTAAGTGGGCGGTTTTGCTGGCGAGCAAACCACCATCCCCCAGCGACACTGAGTGCGCCAATCACCATTAAATAAAGGGTGAGTGGCGAAAGATCTGAAACATTTTGGCCGATAAGTGGCACTTTTATCCAAATAGAGGGCGCCTGTGGTGGACGGATCCAAATCTGTAATACGCTGCCATGGGTGACGCGGACTTCAGCATCGCCGCCAAGATATTCCGACATCTGCGATGACCAGAAACCATAGTAAGTGGCTTGCTCAATACCCGCTTCATGCGCTTGCTGTTGATTGTAGATTTTCATGCCATCGTCGTGGACTTTGGCATTAAGGGCATCGACTATGGTTAAGTGTTCGCGGCCAATATCTATGCCGTCGACAAACAGTAATTTGACTTGGCGAGCGATTAACTGATTGATTTGTTGGTAACTTGGCTTAAGTACATAGACGGCGACCGTGACGTAAGACACCAGCTGATTGATCAGTAATAGGCAACCAATCAGCATCACGGTTTGACTAAATGCGCTGCGAGGAACAAACCGCCACCAAAACTTAGGTTTCATCGTGGGCTCAATAACCGCAGTAGATTAAGATGGCGGCGCGGCTCATCGACGCGCGGCACCATCGGGTACAAACACATAACCTAAACCCCAAACCGTTTGAATGTAGCGAGGATTCGCGGGATCTTTTTCGATTAAGCGGCGCAGACGTGACACTTGCACGTCGATGGAGCGTTCTAGCGCCGAATAATCGCGGCCACGGGCGAGGTTCATCAACTTATCCCGAGACAAGGGTTCGCGTGGATGGGTGACGAGCACTTTAAGTACGGCAAACTCACCGCTAGTGAGCGCAATCGATTCGTCGCCGTGGTACATCTCACGGGTCGCTAAATCCAGCGAGAACTCACCGAAGCTAATCTGTGCTTCCTGCTGAGCGGGCGCACCGGGCACATCTTGGGTTTGGCGACGCATCACGGCTTTGATCCGCGCAAGTAATTCCCGTGGATTGAAAGGTTTTGGCAGATAATCGTCAGCGCCCAACTCTAAACCAATAATGCGGTCGACTTCATCGCCCTTGGCCGTCAGCATCACGATCGGAATGGGGTTACCTTGCTGGCGCAGCCTACGACAGATAGACAGGCCATCTTCACCGGGCAACATCAAGTCGAGCACGAGTAAATGGAAGTTTTCACGTTCTAATAGGCGGTCCATCTGCTCGGCATTGGCCGCGCTGCGCACCTGATAACCTTGCTCCATCAGGTAACGCTCGAGTAACGCTCGCAGGCGCATATCATCATCGACGACGAGGATTTTCGAGGTTTCTTGTCCCATGGGATGTCCTTTAATTGCTCAGATTGGTGCTTATTCTACTGACGAGAAACAGTTAAGATTAACCAACTGGCTGAAATTGAAAACGAATCTGCCTAATATAGCCGCATTCAACCAAGGCGACTAGCTCACCTTAGTAACTTGAATGCGATAAATGCTGACATTGATTGCCCAATGTTAATACTAAGCAAATGAAATTGCATGGGAATACTCGCGTTTATTCACGCTATAGCTGAAATTGTAACTAAATTGGCATCAGTAAAAGAGGTGATTTAAAAGCCATTATGCACAGAGATGATTTAGTGAGTTAACTTTAGCGTCCAGTCTGAGTATCATCAGTCTAATATATTATCCCGCATCAATTGTGGTCGTTTAATCCAACGATTGAGTAATGAGTATGAAAGCGCATTTGATCACCCGACAGGGTTGGCAAACTTTAGATAAAGAATTGAAGTATTTGTGGAAGGAATATCGGCCGCAAATCACCCTTAAAGTCCAAGAAGCGGCGGCGCAGGGCGACCGTAGTGAGAACGCGGACTAGTGTTAAGTACCTCTCGAATCGTACTAATTATTTTTAACATATGAATTGATTGAATAAAAAAATAGTACAGTACTTTTAAGTATGTACTATGTAGTGGAAAGCTCTACCTTAAATGTTCATTAGAACTCAAAGTCGATTTTTTCGTTGAACACTTATTTCATGATCAACTTCTGCGATGTTTTTCCCAAGTATGCACGGCTTGAAGATCAGCCCTTTGTTGTCTGATAATTTGAGATACAAAAATGTAATGGATACTAAAAAGCCAGACCTGAGTATGAGGGATTTAAAAAATAGTTACAGTGAATCAGATTTACCTTGTCTGGTTCATGCGCATAACTTTGCAATTTAGCATTTTAAATTAATCACTTAAATAACACGGTGGTTAGATAATAGGTTTGAAAAACACACATGCGCGTTTTTCCTGATGGCATATTTAAACAAAAGCTGATAAGTTCCTTTTATTACAGTTAGTTAACCGTGTTTTTTATTGGTCTAGCAGGTAAGCAGCGTATAAATACTAAGACGTTAGGCCCACTGACAGCACCACGTTGCTCATCCATGGAATTGCGAAGACGATCAGTCGACAAGAGGAATAAACCAAAAGTATGCCAAGCAGATTTATAACTATCGACGGAGATGACATAGGGCAACTCATCGTCTCATGCTATTTAAGAAACGATCAACTAGCTCTTGCCAGAACAAATGCACTCGTTAACAATACTACCGAGGCAATTGCCGATTTCCTGAGTGCGAATGGATTTTCAATCTTATTTTGCGCGGCAGACGGTGTAGCAGCTTATACAGATGCCATGATCCCCGACGACAAGGATCTGTATTCCTCAATAAAAGCCTTGGCTGGAGATAATATCTCCTTTTCAGTCGGAATCGGCGCGAGTCTAAGGGAAGCTTACGTTGCACTGTTATCTGCAAAGAGCAGCGGCAAAGCACGCCTTCACAATTATAAAGAAGTTGGCCGTGATGTTCAGAATCATCAGTTTTAAGGTACTACTTCGATACGTGGCAGTTGTTACAACAGTGCTCAGCTTGTTTGCTTATGAAGCTGTTCAGCATTTTCTTGCAAACCAGCTACCACTTGTCAGGATTGTGAGCATAGCGCCGTGGATAGCACTTCTTGTTATCTTGTTGATTACAACGAATGCGGTTGCAAGACAGATTTGGAAGGCAGTTCGATCATTCGACCGAACATTGTATCCAGACTTAAATGGCACTTGGGAAGGTGAAATCACGACTGAAAACAATCAAAAAATAGCAGCCAGAGCGGTCGTAAGGCAAAGTCTTTTGCAAACTCAGGTGGACATCCATACGGAAACATCAAAATCACTAACCTTGGAAACCACACCGTCGGTGGATGGCGGACAATGTAAGCTCTACTATCTATATCGATCAATCCCAAAAAACCCGAACTGGAGTGCATACACCGGGTCAACAATATTTGACATCCGATCGGTGGCACTTGGTGAAAACATAAAATTGGAGCTTTCGGGATACTATTTTACGGATCGCAAAACCACTGGTCGCATTCGACTTCAACAAACGAGTAACGACGATACTGCGGATGTTTCCTTTTACTAGAACCATTGTCAAAAATTACTCGATAACATAGTTCGCGAAGTGATGTCTGCGCAATCGTTTCTGAGAACATGATAATATTTGCATAAAACCCGCAAGTTTTACGCTGGTCTTGAACTTAACGTTAATTAATGTAATTATTAATCAGATAGTTATGAGTTATAACTAAAGAGTTTAACTCGAAAATATCTTCGGCCGATGTGATCTTCATTCATACCCTGTACCTTGTTTCGTCATTGCAGGAAATCTAATAACAGCATAGCAGGTTGATCAAAAGTAAGTAATTCTACTGAGCGTTTACAACTGCTCTATTTGGATATAACTTTATCCCAGCCCAAAGTCTCTTGATATTTTGGTTGCAGTGTCTTCCAGCAGTTGTTCATCATACTGAGAATCATCCGCTATACGATATCCACTACCGGAATCCTCAAAAATCAGAACAGTCAATGTTTTCTCATGCTCTGTTGAATAAATGCTAAACTCCTCTGCCTGAGTATTCGGGAACCAAATGCCAACTTTGCATTTGACACCGTTTCTAGCAGGTAACGTATAACGAGCCTCTGCTGTCAGAGAGCCGCTTGGTATTTCGATACACTCCTTTTTTGTCGCGTAATATTTACCCGCTCGGAACGCACGATTATTAGATTTTGACCAATGCATAAAGCCATCCTCTGATAGGATAGCGATTGCCTCTTTCTTGGAAAATTCCAGCCACTTTAAAACAGCTGCAGTAAGTGAAACTCCATAGCGACTTGCACAATGTTGCATCAAATCGAAAGAAAATTGCTCATCTGCAACCTGTTCACGAAAGTCGTGGTTGGGCATTAGCAGGTTTGCAGCAAATACATTTGCTTCAGCTTCAATGTTTGGAAAACCTTGATTCCCCTCTAACATATCACTTTCTCCACACTCGAAACTGCTTTTGGACATTTGGTTTCTATGGACAAAATAATGGCCAAGCTCATGAGCTAAGGTGAAGTTTGTCCGTCCAGCGTGTGCGATATCTTGGTTGTAGAAGATAGCCCATTCATCTTTTTGGGGATGTCTGACCAACATTCCGTCAATTTTTCCCATGCTATCCGCTTTTACCAAAGTAATGGGGTCATTGTTAAACGAAGGAGTTAGTTCAAGCGCGACTTGTTCTACATTGACCGGATATCGTGCAGAACCAGTCAACCCAAGATCTAGAAGTTTACTGATGCGATTTGCTTCTTTGATTGGGTGCTTGCTTTGCTCCATCACTTTTTGCTCCAAGCTTCAATCATGTCCATAATTTTGTCTCTGTCGCCTTTTTCAAGCTCGCCTAACTTGCGAAAGAAAACTTCCTTCTCTTGATTATCTGAAATTTCTACCTGTTCGTTATCAACCAAAAAATCTGTAGTGACATTTAAAGCTTTTGCAATAAGCGATAGCTTTTCTGCCGAAGGCCTTTTGACACCTTTGTTCTCTATTTCCCAGATATAACTTTTCCCTGAACCAATTTGTTCAGCTAATTGTTCAAGAGTAAGACCTTTCTCTTTTCTTAACATCTTGATTTTATTGCCAAGAATATTGGACATAATACATTGCCTGCCAACTAAAATAATAAGTTCATTATAGGCATACTTTTTTTCCTTGACAAGAAATTTGGGTTTTGGTAATTTAAGTTCTGTGTATTGAACTTTTTTTCCTATTTTGAGGTGATTGAATATGTCACGTAAAAATCAGCACGTAGTTCCCCACCAAAATGGATGGGCTGTCAGAGGCGCTGGCAACCAGCGAGCAACCTCCGTACATGATACGCAGCAACAAGCAATTGACTCTGCTCGTGATATTGCGCGCAATCAACACTCTGAACTTGTTATTCATCGGCCTAATGGCCGCATCCGTGATAAGAACAGTTATGGTAATGATCCTTTTCCACCAAAAGGCTAATAGGTTATGAACAGTATTCCTACTTATCATGTACTTGCTTTATCGGGCGGTGGTTATCGCGGCTTATACACTGCGACAGTTCTGGCTGAGCTTGAAGCTGTACTGGGTCGGCCTATCGCGTCGCATTTCGATCTGATATGTGGTACATCAGCTGGGGGAATGCTAGCTTTGGGGCTTGCATCAGAGATTCCAGCAATCGAACTTAAGGCGCTGTTTGAAGAGAAAGGGCGTCGAATTTTCGGTTGCCGGAGCTTGTGGCGGCGACTTTTTGGTTTTTGGTTGACCGCAAAGCATGACTCGGCTGGTCTGCGAGAAGTACTGATCGAGCGTTTTCAAGAACTTACTATCGGTGATTTGAAACATCGGGTACTCGTGCCTGCAGTAAACTATTCGACGGGGCGAGGGCAGTTTTTCAAGACCCCGCACCATCCTTCATTTGAGTTGGATCATCGGATGAAGGTCGTGGATGTCGCACTAGCGACCGCCGCCGCACCTGTCTATTTTCCTCTTGCTCGCAACGATCGTGGAGTTTTTGCCGATGGCGGTTTAGTAGGTAACGCTCCAGGTCTATTCGGGTTGCACGAAGTGAAGACTTTCCTAGCACCAAATCAAGATGTTTTGATTCGGGTTCTGGCGATTGGAACTATGACTATTGGTGCGACTGTCCGCGGTGGTGCAAACCTAGATCGCGGTTTTGGGAGGTGGCGTGGAGGGCTCTTCGATCTAGTTATTTCCGCTCAGGAATCGTCCGTGGATTACATCCTTAAACAGTCGTTAGGCAATAACTATTTTCAGATTGATGATAAGGCGACGCCTGACCAGAGCAAGGATGTTAAAGCGTTGGATCGGGTTTCAATTGGTGCCACAAATACGCTTAAGGACCGGGGTACTCACGCGGCTCAGCGTGCGATTGGCGATCCACTGTTTCAACCTTTTAGAACGCATCGCGCCGATGCTCCCACCTTCTATCACGGTTCCAATAAAAACGTTCCGGAGGCTGTATGTTAAACTTGAGTCCGCTTTTCTTTACCACCGTCGATGCTGAGGCTTGCATGCTCGACGAATTGGATCTATCTCCGGAACAACGAACTTGGATTGCCAGCGTTCGCAAGGATGTCAGGGATTGCCTACGAAAAGGTATTCCAAAGGTATTAAGTACAAACGGATACAATGACGCTGTTCCGCAACCACGTTTCTTTACGCAAGGATCGTGGGCGTACAAAACGTTAAACGCTCCGGCACAAAATCCGCAACAAGCAGATATAGATGATGGTTGTTATCTACCATTGAGTTTCGTCACTCAGACAAAACGCCCAAGTGTTGCAGCTAATGTGTTCTTTGCTGCAGCGGAAGAAGCGCTGAAACCCTTAGTCGAAGGGCGGCAATGGAAGCTCGTCACCGATAAACCGACATGTATACGTATTATTATTGCCACATATGCCCATATTGATATTCCGCTGTACGCTATTCCCGATGAAGAATTTGTTATGTTAGCAAAGAATTCAATGGAACATTATGGCTATGACTCTCTAACGGAAGCTGTGAATCGGGCTGAACATGACGCTTGGACGGCATTACCGGCTGATAAAGTTCTCTTGGCTAATCGTGAATGCGACTGGATGCCCTCTGACCCTAGGCCCATTAAAGAGTGGTTCCTCGGTGAAGTTGAGGCCAAAGGAGAGCAACTTCGACGGGTTATTCGTTACATAAAGGCGTTCCGCGATTGGAGATGGCCAAGCGGCGGGCCTGCTTCTATTCTCTTAATGGCTGCTGCGGCTCCTTTGTTTGAAAAGCGTGACCGCTGTGACGACCTTGCACTTTTGGACGTTGTCGCAGAGTTGCCTTCTAGATTGCGTGCTGGCGTAAATAACCCTGTAGAGCAATCTGAATCGCTAACTGAGCGTCTTGGTCAAGATGGAGTAGAAGACGCGGCGAAGGCATTTGAAAATTTTGAAAAAGTACTCCGAGGGGCCTTGCACGCTGGCAGTCCTTCACAAGCTTGTATTTGGATGCAAAAACAATTCGGCTCTCGTTTTCCGAATGCACCAGAGAGAATCTCAGTGGTATCCGTAGCTGCCACTATTGCCGCGGTTCCCACAGTTGCTGGACCAAGCGAACTTGTCGGACGGACTAAAGCTGGATGAGCAGTACTAAAACGGTCACGGATGTTATCGATGCCTTTAAACTGCGAGGGTTCGAGTTTGTTGGTAAGGCAGATGACGGTTGGTTTAGACTGCGCGGTTTATTGACAACGCTTGAGGAAGAAAAGGGCTATCCATGTGAAGTTCAGCTTGATCCAACATTTTTTGATTTACCTAGAATAAGGTTACTGGAGATTTCTCCAGAACTTCCTGCAACCGTTCCCCATCTAGGTGCAAATGGTGACCTTTGTTATCTTGCAAAGGGTACGGTCGTGTTGGATATATACGACCCTGTGGGGCAAACATTAGCGTGCTTGCAACGAGCAGCAACAGTGCTTGGGCAGATCATAAATGGGGATATGATTGAAGATCTTGCAGAAGAGTTCTTTGCTTATTGGTCTGGCATGTATTGTTTCGCTGACATGCAAGGCGAAGAGCTTGGTCGTCAAGGCTGTATTGTCGCGCAAGCAAATGGACATTCTCTATGGTTTATAACCGACGACGAAAATCGGACAATTAAGAAGCTTGCATCACTTGGTTACAAAGTTACTGAACAGACTATACTAACTTATCGCGTTAAGACCATCGCTAAACCTCGGCCGTTGATCGAACATTGGCCTCCTCAAACAGTTGGGGATATCTTGGAATGGCAAAGTAAGCTCGATCCTAAAAGTCGACGTAATATTCATAAACGTATAAAGGAAGGGGCAAAAACAAAGGCTAATGGGGCTCTAATCATTATTGAGTCACCATTGATGACATACGGTTTTGCCGTACTCTATGATCGTCAACCCTCAGCACGTAAGGCGAGACTTTCAAGTCAGAGAGACTTGAGTTTTGCTTTAAAGGTTATACCAGTCTCGGTAGTCAGAATTGACGATAGGTATCTTGCTCAACGTAATATCCCGAACTCAAAGACGCTTGCAGGTAAGAACTTGGCCGTTGTCGGGTGCGGCACGATAGGTGGGTATTTATCGGAGATGCTTGTTAAAGCTGGAGCTGGAACATGTGGAGGGAAAATTACACTTGTAGATTTTGATTTTCTTCTGCCACAGAATATAGGCCGTCATCGCTTAGGGTTTCCAGATTTACTTTCAAACAAAGCCAAAGCTACGGCACAGGAGCTAAAACGTTTAGCCCCAGACATCGACATTCGAGCACTCCCTGTCGATGTAAAAAAAGCCCAATTGGGAGAGCTAGACTTGCTAATTGATGCCACTGGGGAAGAGTCGCTTGGGCATTGGTTGTGTGAGCATTACCCGCTTCCGATACCTATGGTTTCGGTTTGGATCGAGGGACCTGGCACAGCTGTTCGTGCTCTCCTAAGGACAAACTCATCAGGTGCTTGCTTCCGATGTCTTTGGCACAGCAATAGAAAAGGTGAACTATGTTCTACCCATGCTCCTCTTCCTGTAATCTTAGCTGGGCACGGGTGTGAAGGCTTATATGTACCATTTCCCGCCTCAGTCTCTGTACAGGCTGCAAGTCTAGGTACAGAAGTAATTCTTGATTGGGTCAACGGAACCAATTCACCAGCCCTGCGCACTAGGTTGATAGATCCTGTTCAGCAACTTGGTACACCCGATTGCGATCCCTTGAGAGACCAAGAATGCCCTCTATGCAATTCATGAGTTCCTGGGGCACTGACGATAGGAGGACGTTGTTGCATTTCTCGGATGCCTCATTGGAGATATTTAGTAAGCATATGCAACTACGGGATGCTGACTGCGAAGCAGGTGGGCTTTTATTGGGGTCTGTTCATGGAAACCATATGTTCATTGAGCAAGTGACAGTTCCTACTGTACAGGATAAGCGATTTCGTTGTCTGTTCGAGCGGATGCCATTTAGTCACGAAACCATTGCTCTGGCTAGATGGACGACAAGCCAAGGCACCATTCGCTATTTGGGAGAGTGGCACACACATCCTGAAGATTATCCTTATCCTTCAGGTCTCGATAGAACTGAATGGAATCGCTTGGCTGTGAAACGTTATGATAAGCGTCCAGTGCTGGTTGTCATAGTTGGGCGGAAATCCCTTCACGTCGAGTTGGTACCTAGTTCGGGTCAAGGTTTGGTGCTAATTCCTGTGAATTAATGACAATTTGAATAATGGGTGGATATTCAGTTTCAATTCAATATTAACTTGTTGTTAATCCATAGAAAAATTACCCCGAAACTCATCAATTAGGGCTGAAAATCTAACAAGATTATGTCCAAAAGCTTTCTAGTTGTGAATTACTTTGAGCTTTATAGTGTCACCATAAAACTCAAAGTGTCGAGGACAATTGTAGCTCTATAATTTAGAGGTTGGACTTTAAAACGGTGAGTTAAAAGTTGAGACAACTTTTTCTCTAAAGCCACCTAAGAGTTCGAATGATAATGATGTTGGTGTACCTAAAAATTCCCTCGATGAAAGCTCTACAGAATACGATTTTGTCTGTTTATCGAGGTATTGTCTGCCAATATTGAGAATATTGCAGTTAGTAGGTGGCATCGTTTTCGCTGTCACATCATGGTTTTCGAGTTGGTCCTGCTTGAGCTTTATCTCGATTGGTTCAGAAAATACCACGGGTATGTCAGGTATTTCTTCAGCTATACGACTGGCAAATTCTACAAGTTTTGGTTCAGCAAAGGTGTATAGCCAAGCTTGCTGATTAAACGAATCATTAGTTCGTAAAATACGACCTAAAACCTGTCTAAAGTAAAGCTCAGTTTTAACTCGACTAAGGTGGCAACAAACCTGCAGGCGAGGGACATCAGTCCCCTCACTTATCATGCCTACACTCACGATCCAGTTAGTTGTGCTGTTTCTGAATTCATTTATCTTGGCAGATGGAGCATCCTCTTTGTAGGTAACTATCTGAGCTGTTTCATTAAACTCATTTTTGAGTGTGTTTAAGATATCTGCTGCGTGTGATACAGATGATGCGACAATAAGTCCGGCTGCATTAGGGTTGGACTGTTTTATGGCTCTTAGCTTGTTTGTTGCTAACGCTAAGATATATTGAATCGCCTCATGGTTCTCGATGATAGACTGATAAGAGATTGATGAATGTTTCAATAACTCATCCAAAGAGCCATAAGTCTTTGTTTCGTTTTCTTGGTCAGTCACTGAAATTTTGTCGTTATCAATTAGTACAATGTGAGGGCTACGACACACATCATCGGCAACGGCTTCCTTAAGGCCATAGACATAGTCACATTGAATTTGGTTATCTGGATCTGTGTATCGAGATAAAACAATCGGTGCTTGGTCAGAGCGCCAAGGCGTGCCCGTTAACGCTAGAGTGTACTGCGCTTGGGCCTGTATGTTGAGTAGGATTTCTTCCCCCCATGCGTTTGCATCTTCAAGAGAGCTCCCTGCACAATGATGGATCTCATCAAAGATGACGAGAACTCGGTTTTTTCTTAGTAATTGCCAGAAATCCTCTTTAAAAGCCAACATCCCTTGGTAAGTATAAGAGCAACCTACCGAACCTATAACACCATCAAATCGGCATTCCAAACGATTGGAAAATGTCTGTTTCAACCCTTGAGAGATATTTACTGATGGAGAGAAGCACAACACAAAATCGATTAGATCATCCTCAAATAGTTTCGCAGCAACTTCGGCGGCCATGATTGATTTACCAGCACCAGGTGTTGCTAAGCAAAGGAAATGTTTATGAGCACCATAAAAGTGCCTTAGAGCGCGTTTGACACACTCAGATTGCCATTGTCTAAGTTGCATTGAGTTACTTTTGTTGATGGGTGATAGCTGATTTAATGGCTTTTATTTGACCTAGCAGTTTTGAGCTCGTTTCACGAGCCAACAAATACTGTGATTCGAGATGAGCTTTCATTTCAGGAAAGGATTGGTATAAGCGCATATACTCTTCCGACTCACCTATGCTCGTAAGTAAATCGATTTCTGACTGCTTGAGCCGCTCTTCTAATTGTTTAATAGTATTATGCTTTTCCCTATGTGTAGGTGTTACCTCTACGGTTTCGGTTTCGGTTTCGGTTTTGTTTGCGCTTTGCAGGATGAAATTCGCTTGGAAAAAATTCGTTGTCTTTTGATAAGTCGTTTCCTTCAACAGTGGGTTTACATTTTTATCTAAGAGCCCCTTTTTCACGAGTCTGTGGACCTGCTGATAAATGAAATTGTAAGTTTTACTGACAGTTAAACTGTTAGTTGAAACAGCAAGATAAGCATCGCGTAAACTCATAACTTGAAAATTGTTGAAGCTCTCGTCCTGGAGAATGGTATGTAAAGTCGGGCATATTTTGATTGAGGCTTTAGACATGACGTTCTCGCTAGAGGCTGTTTAGTGCTCCAACTAGGCATTAGAAGAGCATTGCTTGTACAAATGCGGATTATAATCCGTGGCATTATAAGCCGCAACTTTGGATAGTCTTTCTCTTTAACGAGATGAAAAATGAAAGACTTAGCAATCCAATTTGGGGCTAAATTACGGGAAGAGCGAAAACGACGTGGTATTTCCCAAGAAAAAGTTGCGTTATTGACTGAGATAGACCGCAGTTATATGGGGCGAATCGAGCGTGGAGAGGTAAACATCACGCTCGAAAAGGCATATCAGTTGGCGGAAGCCTTGGGTTGTGACATAAGGGCACTCCTGCCATAGGCGCATCTTAATTAAACTTGACAAGTGAGATTTGCCGCCTCAGTTCTGCTTGCACTCTGGTGTGCCTAGTAAACTTTCGAGCTAGTGTAGTGGTCTGTAGCGTTCAAGAAACAGGCCACAGCTTTATAGCTTCTATCAAGACGACGGAGTAGTAAAATAGTGTGTTTGCTGGGACAGATTCCGAGTGATTCAAAATCGGACGATCTATGCTGGCTCAGATGTTATAGCTCGGATTTGCCCCAAAGCTTGTTATTGCTTTATCGCGATACGATAAGTTTTACTGATCTCCTTGTACTCTCCGATAATGTGTATCAAATTAAACGCTAGAGAGATGGGCTTGATTTTTAAACAAATACCATCACGTTCTATGTGACAAGTATTTTATCTTCGCTATAATCTGAAGAAAAAAAGAGCATTAAAATGGCACATAATCGCAAACGTTCTGTTGATAACATATCTCATTATCTATCTGTTTTAAAAGCAGATTTAGAGCAGCATCAAAATTTGAATGATCTTAGTCTCAATATTGCGGCTGAGAACTTTTTTCGTGATGTGCTGCGCTTTGTTCGGAAATGGCCAGATCTTGAAAACCTAAATTTCTTCGAACCGTGTGCAAAATCTGTAGATTTAATCAGTGAAAACCAACAAACCATCATACAAGTTACAAGTACTACAACGTCTACAAAGCTTCTAGCATCATTAGAGGCACTCAGAGATAGCAAATATGAGGATTACACAATTGAAATCCTTTACCTTATTGATATTCCAAATTTTTATGACTCAACTAAGAGTATGGTTCAGAAGGTGTTCGGGGTAAATTGTGATGACGTTATACTTGGGCGTAAACAACTGTTAAAAGAAATAGAAAACCTTGATGAGAATGAAATAGCAGAATTAGAGTACAACTACTTCTCTGACAAAACTATGCGCTACACCGATAACGCGGTTCTTCAGATAGCTTGTAAAA
The DNA here is from genome assembly GCF_025654235.1 of Shewanella sp. SM32. Classification (NCBI taxonomy): domain Bacteria; kingdom Pseudomonadati; phylum Pseudomonadota; class Gammaproteobacteria; order Alteromonadales; family Shewanellaceae; genus Shewanella; species Shewanella sp. SM32. Next base: position 90,499 of record NZ_JAKKRO010000012.1, read on the forward strand.
ATCTTGTCGACAAAATGCCCTACACGAACCTTTATACCGAAAAAGACTATGAACTCGACGATACGCGGCTCAAAATATCTACAAACAAATTAGACCTGAGTGTTGTCACATATTCAAATTTAGCGCTGGATTATACATGGATCGTTTTAGGTCTAGATGAGAAGGATCTAAGAAAACTCCACGAGTTTGTAGTTAAAGATATATATGTCAATGCTGTATTAGAGAAACTGCACAGAAGTGGCTTTACTGTATCGGGCATTTCAGACTGTTCATTCAAAAGCTTAAATCGCTTATGTGCCAAGAGTGAGTTAGATATGACTGACGTTATTCAATCGGTACATGCTAAAATCAGAGAAGACCTAACAATTAAAGACTTCAATGGGATACATATCCCATGGGTAATTCTTTTCTCATTCTTTGAAATTTGTGACATCGGATACCTAGAGGCGGATAAACATGCTAATGCCTAGTAAAATTGTTACCCCATCCGACTCAATTATATATATTTCTAAATTTGTCTTAGAGAAAGTGGCTATTCGCTCAATGTCGTTTGACTCTCTTTATGAGAATGTCTCTAAGTCGTACCCCAAAGTTCTACCGATGGAAAAGTTTCTATTGAGCGTTAACTTTTTGTTTATTATTGGAAAGCTTGAGGAAACAGATGAAATTATTAAAGCTGCGTTCTGATAATGAACTATTTAAAACGATAGATTTCGAGCTTGGCCTAACGATAGTTGCGGGACTACAGAAGTCAAAAGATAAGAATAAGTCTTATAACGGTGTAGGTAAGAGTTCAACCTTGAACCTGATACATTGGATGCTTGGGGCAAGACTAAGCAACAAAACTGAACGCGAAAAGAAAGTTAACAAGTTTCTTAAGGCTTACGGCAACTTCTACTTAGACATTCGTCATGATGGGGCTGATTATGTAATTACTAAAAATTTTGCCCACAATGAGTTTTACGTAAATGATCAAAAATACTCTAATAAAGACTATAACCAGTTTTTAACTAAGCTTTTTGTTAAAGATTTACCTAATTCAATTAGCTTTAGGAATCTTTTCAACTGTTTTGCTAGACGCTATGGTGATAAGTATTACTCTGAAGCTCATGGCCAACAAGGCCGACCTGATTCAGACTATCAACAGCGTTTGGTTAACCTAGCCCTTTTAGGTCTAGACACTTCAATAGTTGAGAGAAAACAGAAAACTAAACAGGCAATTGAAAGGCTCAAGAAGTCTCAGAGTGCGGTCAGTGACATGGTGTCTCAAGAAGGTATTCACGTTTTAAAAGACTTAAAGGATCAGCTTGCATCTCTAACTAGTCTAAAAGAAGAGCTAGAAATAGCTTCTGCTTATGACAACGAAAAGGAAGCTGCAGATAAACTTACTCATCACATAAATGAACTACGAGATAGTTTGTATGAATCTCGCAAGAACCTTCAGAGAAAAAATAACCTATTGAGTCAAATTGGAGATGTCGAAGTTGATGTTTCTCAATTGAAAACTGTTTACGAAGAAGCTCTGGTATTTTTTAAGGAACAAGTAGTAGTAGAGCTAGAGGAAGCATGTAACTTCCACAAAAAACTGATAAGCAACCGTACAAATAGGCTTACTAAGGAAATTGGTTTGCTGACGGAAGAAATTCGTTGGTTAAAAGAGTCTCTCGAACCTTTAGAGGCAAAGCGAGATTTAATTCTAAGAAATATGAGTGCTGAGGGAGCCTTTGATGAGTATGAATCAGTTTCACAACAGATTCTCATTAAAACAGGAGAAATTAGTCAGATTGAATCCAACCTGCAACTTGCGAAAAAAATTGAATCTGAACTTAGTGCTGAAAAACTTAGAAATGCAGAGATTCACAACGAGGCACTTGGCTATCTAAATTCAATCTCTGAGTATTTGGAGAAACTTGACGATGATTTCAGAAGAATAGTGAAAAGTTTTTACAACAACAATACTGGCTCTGTTGTTGTCCAGCTATCAAAAGATGCTCAATACTTATATGATTTAGATATTCACATACCCAAAGATTCTTCACAAGGTGTTAATGAAGTTAGAATTTTCTGCTATGACATGCTTTTGTACGAACGTAATAGAGAGCTTTTAGGGTTTGTTGCACACGATGGGTGTATTTTTTCTGAACTAGACCCAAGACAGAAAGCTCAGATGTTTAAGGTTGCCTTAGAGTACGTGAATGATTCGGGGTTGCAGTACTTTGTGAATATAGGGCAATCGTCTCTAGAGGAAATATTGAAAAGTGAAGTACTTAGCAGTTCTGAAAAGGAACAAATCAAAAACGCGATAGTTCTTAACTTACTGGATGAAGCCCCTGAGACTTGGTTCTTTGGTTCTCAGTTTGGGTAACTAAAAGCTACTTAATGGCTGTCTCTTTTACACAAATCCATGAGCAACGCTCAGGGATTTTTTTGAACGGTAGTGGATGCAGGCATGGCTCTCAATTTTTATTCAGGTATCAACGCGATTAAAATGTACAAACATTTTAATCGCGTCAGAAATACCTAGTGTCAAAATAGCTCAATTTTTGTGTGAAAAAACTCAAAGAAGAAAGAACGAAATCTAACGTATAAGCAACTGGGTTATATGATTAATAACCAATTGAAAATTATCGCTTTCTTCGTTTAATATGACGTCAATTGGCTTGGCGCCATTAAAGAGATGATTATGATTGATCATGTTCATAAACCCATATATATTTTCGGGGTTGCTGAATAGTGCATTTAAACCAGCGTGAATATTCAGTATATAGTTAATTCTTTCAATTTGTTCTTGATTGAAATGTAGTGGCATAGTGAATTTGGCCACCTAATAAGAAATGTTATGATCTCATTCATAGCGAATTTAGGTGACAAAATGAATAAAAGTAAACGTGCTCGATATAGCGCTGCGATTAAACTCGAAACTGCCCAATTAGTCATTGACCAAGGCTATACACAAGAAGCGGCTGCCAAAGCCATGAACGTGGGTAAATCAACGGTCAGTAAGTGGGTAACGCAACTTCAGGTTGAGCGCAAAGGGCTTGCTCCTAAAGCCTCCCCCATGACGCCTGAGCAAATTGAGATTAGGGCACTTAAACGAGAAATTGAGCGGATTAACCTCGAGAAAGAAATCCTAAAAAAGGCTACAGCTCTCTTGATGTCGGACTCGCTGAACAATTCTCGATAATCGAGAAGCTCAATGAGAGCAATAAATATCCTATTTCAGTGTTATGCCATGCATTTAACGTGAACCGCAGTAGTTACCGTTACTGGGTGAGTCACGAGCATATTGTGACGTCAGAGCAGCGACGTTTAGAATGTGAAGTCAAAGCGATACATACGCAAAGCAACCAGTCCGCTGGTGCGAGAAACATTGCCACTATCGCTTCTGAACGGGGTTTTGCACTAAGTCGTTATCGAGCAACTAGGCTAATGAAAAAGCTAGGATTAGTCAGTTGCCAACAACCGAAACATCACTACAAGAAGGCTGGGAAGGAGCATGTCGCTATCCCCAATATACTCGAACGACAATTTGCAGTGGTTGAACCAAACACCGTCTGGTGTGGCGATGTCACTTACATTTGGGCGGGTAATCGCTGGTGCTATTTAGCGGTTGTACTGGACTTATTTTCCAGAAAAGCGGTGGGTTGGGCAATGTCATTTTCACCAGATACTGAGTTAACGGTGAAAGCACTGGAAATGGCATTTGAATCACGGAGTAAGCCTAAAAACCTGATATTTCACTCAGACCAAGGCAGTCATTACACTAGCCTTAAATACCGTCAACGGCTGTGGAAATATCAAATAACCCAGAGCATGAGTCGCCGAGGTAACTGCTGGGATAATGCGCCAATGGAGCGATTTTTCAGGAGTTTAAAGTAAGCGTAACGCCAACCACACATTCCAATCCTAACTGATCAACTTTACCCTGTCTGCCATTATCAACTGCCAGGGTAATCATCATGCACCGTACCAAAGAACAATGGCTGGCCTTGTTTGCCGAGCAAGCCCAAAGTGGTCTCACCCAAACTGAATTTGCAAAACGTCAGGGCATCATTCCTACATATTTTAGTTATCGCAAGCGTCAGTTGTTGGCGTTTCAGGATGATGACGGTGGCTTTGTTG
>NZ_JAKKRO010000111.1:0-5185 GCF_025654235.1 Shewanella sp. SM32
TTACTGACTGGTGATATGGCACTGAGAAAAGCAGCAGAAAAAGAAGCTGCCATTGTTAAAGGCACAGTTTGGCTAGTAAGCCAACTGGTGGTTCATCAGCAAATCAATACCGAACAAGCGCGAGCAGCCTATAAGCAGATGCAAGCCAATGGCAGGCGTCTACCTTGGCATATCGCAGAACAAGCTTTAGTAGAACTAGAGCAAGTAAATTAATAATTAATAGGTTGCCCTCATAAAGTGCAATTTAGAACGATCAGGAATTCTAATAATGACAAGTTTACAACAACGTGCCGAACTTCAACGCCAAATATGGGCGATTGCCAACGATGTGCGAGGCTCAGTGGATGGCTGGGATTTTAAGCAGTATGTATTGGGTACGCTGTTCTACCGCTTTATCAGTGAGAACTTTGAAGTTTACATCACCGGCGGTGATGAGAGCATTAATTATGCTGGCATGTTCGACGATGATGAAAACATCAAGTTGGCTAAAGAAGATGCCATTAAAACCAAAGGTTATTTTCTCTACCCTAGCCAGTTGTTTAGTAATGTTGCGGCGAATGCGAACAAAAACGAAAATTTAAACACAGATTTGGCCGCTATTTTTGCAGCGATTGAAAACTCAGCCAATGGCTATGATTCAGAAAAAGACATCAAAGGCTTATTTGCCGACTTTGATACTACCAGTAACCGCTTAGGTAATACGGTAGAGGCCAAAAACAAACGCTTAGCGGCGGTATTAAAAGGCGTGGCAGGGCTGAATATTACCCAATTTGAAGATAACGAAAACGACCTGTTTGGTGATGCCTACGAGTTTCTTATTTCAAACTACGCGGCCAATGCGGGTAAATCCGGTGGCGAATTTTTCACCCCTCAGCATGTTTCAAAATTGATCGCGCAGCTCGCCATGCACGGCCAAACCAGTGTGAATAAAATTTATGACCCTGCGGCAGGCTCGGGCTCGTTGCTGTTACAAGCCAAAAAGCACTTCGATGCGCATATCATTGAAGAGGGCTTTTTTGGCCAAGAGCTCAATCACACCACCTACAACTTGGCGCGTATGAATATGTTTTTGCACAACATTAACTACGACAAGTTTAATATTCAGTTGGGTGATACCTTAACCGAACCGCACTTTTTAGATGACAAACCCTTTGATGCTATTGTCTCTAACCCGCCTTATTCAGTGAAATGGATTGGTAGCGACGACCCAACTCTAATCAACGACGACCGCTTTGCGCCCGCAGGCGTACTTGCGCCAAAATCAAAAGCCGACTTTGCCTTTGTGCTGCATGCGCTCAGTTACCTATCAAGCAAAGGTCGTGCAGCGATTGTTTGCTTCCCCGGTATTTTTTACCGTGGTGGTGCTGAGCAAAAAATTCGTCAATACCTTGTAGATAATAACTACGTTGAAACCGTGATTTCATTGGCACCAAACCTGTTTTTTGGCACCACCATTGCGGTGAATATCTTAGTGCTGTCTAAACACAAAACCGACACCACCACCCAGTTTATTGATGCCAGTGGCCTGTTTAAAAAAGAAACCAATAACAACACCCTAAGCAATGAGCACATTGAGCAGATCATCAAGGTGTTTGCCAACAAAGAAAACGTAGATCACTTTGCTAAATCCGTTGATTTGGATGTTATCGCAGGCAACAGCTACAACCTTTCGGTGAGCAGTTATGTGGAAGCCAAAGATAACCGCGTAGTCACAAACATTACTGAGCTAAATGCCGAGCTTAAAACCACCGTCGCTAAAATCGACCAACTTCGCAGTGATATTGACAGCATAGTCAATGAAATAGAAGGCGTTTAGCATGGCAGAGAAACCCATTTCATTAAGCCAAGCGCCCGCAGGGTACAGCGATTGGTTAAGCGAGCTAAAAACAAAAATCCACAGTGCCCAGCAACGCGCCACACTTGCGGTAAACCAAGAATTAGTCTTGCTTTATTGGCAAATTGGCCAAGAGATTTTAACCCGCCAAGCAGAGCTTGGCTGGGGCGCAAAAGTGGTTGAACGGCTGGCACATGACTTGCGCACGGCATTCCCCGATATGAAAGGTTTTTCACCGCGCAACCTGAAATACATGCGCGCCTTTGCTGAGGCCTGGCCTGATTTGGAATTTGTGCAAGCGCTGCTTGCACAATTGCCTTGGTATCACCAGTTGGCGCTCTTAGATAAGCTCGATAATACCGATTCACGCACGTGGTACGCCCAAAAAGCGCTAGAAAACCACTGGTCGCGCAATGTGTTAGTGATGCATATTGAATCGGGTTTACACCAGCGCCAAGGGGCGGCCATCACCAACTTTGCCGCAACTTTACCCAAACCGCAGTCTGACCTTGCCCGCGAATCAATTAAAGACCCTTACCGCTTTGACTTTTTAGGGCTAACCGAAGCCGCCCAAGAGCGCGAAATTGAACACGCCTTGGTGCAGCATGTCACTCAGTTTTTGTTAGAGCTAGGCGCAGGCTTTGCTTTTGTGGGTCGCCAAGTATTAATGCAAGTAGGGGATGAAGAGTTTTTTATCGACCTGTTGTTTTACCACCTCAAACTGCGCTGTTATGTGGTGATAGAACTTAAAACCGGAAAATTTAAACCCGAGCATTTAGGCCAATTGAGCTTTTACATGACCGCCATTGATAAGCAAGTAAAAACCGAACCAGACAACGCCACCATCGGCTTGCTGTTGTGCAAAAGCAAAGACAAAGTGGTCGCCGAATACGCCCTAGGCGATAAAAGCCAAGCCATGGGCATTGCCGAATATAAACTACAGCAAGCCCTGCCCGAAGTGCTGGAAAGCAACTTGCCCAGTATTGAACAGATAGAACGCGAATTGCAGGGAGACGTAAAATGAGCAAGGTGTTAGACACGAAATTTAATGCGCTGCGCAGTGATATTGACGCCATTGTGGCGGAAATTGAAGGTGAGGAGTTTGAGGCATGAGTCATTTAAGTTATATGGAAAAGCTGTTAGATGGCGCTGATATCAAGTGGAAACCTCTATGGCAAGTTACCATTTGGGATAAAAAATTTAATGCTGTTGAACGGTTTAAACAGCCAAAGGTTATTAATTATCAATACCTGCTTGCAGCGGATCTTTTCAAATTAGAGCAAGAGGGTGGAGATGTCTTTCTCCTTTCTACAGGTGAGCGGACTGGCTGGACAACCGAAGCTTTAGCTGGCTCTTATTTAAGGGAGGGGGAAGTTGTAACTATCCCATGGGGGAAATCTAGGCCTGTTAGAGATGTAATTAAATATTACAAAGGACGGTTTGTAACGGCAGATAACCGAATTGCCACTTCAAACAACACTGAGGAGTTGCTAAATAAATACTTATATTATTGGCTGATGAGTCAGTCACAGATCATTGATAGTTATTATCGAGGTTCAGGAATACAGCATCCGAGCATGGCTGATGTTTTGGATATATTGATACCTCTGCCATCCATAGAAATACAAGCTGAAATCGTGCGCATTCTGGACGCATTTACCGCCATGACCGCCGAGCTGACCGCCGAGCTGACCGCCGAGCTTAACATGCGCAAAAAACAATACAACTACTACCGCGACCAGTTGTTGAGTTTTGAAGAAGGTGAAGTTGAGTGGAAGACGTTAGGTTGGATTGGTGAAGTTCGTATGTGCAAGCGTATAATGAAGAATGAAACTTCTGACATCGGTGACATCCCATTTTTTAAGATAGGAACATTCGGTAAAGAGCCTAATGCCTATATTTCACGAGATACTTTTGAAGAATACAAGAGTAAATATAATTATCCAAGAGTGGGTGAGATACTTATATCAGCTAGTGGAACTATTGGTAGAGCAGTAATTTTTAATGGTGAAGATGCCTATTTTCAAGACAGTAATATTGTTTGGCTTGAAAATGATGAAAGTAAAGTGCTAAACAAATACCTATTTTACTTTTATCAAATAGCAAACTGGAACGTTTCTGACGGCGGTGTAATTAAGCGATTGTACAATGACAATATCAAAAAAACGCTTATTCCAGTGCCATACCCCAATGAACCTGAAAGGTCTTTGGCTGAACAGGCTCGTGTTGTCGCCATCTTAGATAAGTTCGACACCTTAACCACTTCTATCCAAGAAGGTCTGCCCCGCGAAATCGAGCTACGCCAAAAGCAATACGAGTATTATCGTGACCTGTTGTTGAGCTTCCCTGCCAGTCCGGCAGGCGGGCCGAAATCTCATTCAGATGAGGCAGCTTAATGAGTAAAATGCTAACGGAAATAGCAGCGCCAGTTATTCGAGATTGTCGAATAACTGCCAAAGATGGCAAGCATAAGGAGGCTGCTTAATGGCCTATCAACCACCTTTTACCATCACCAGCGATATTTTGAACTTGGTGGCACAAATCAGCCAGCAGGTCGGCGAGTTAAATGCCAGCCAGCTCAATGCCTCGCCGCAATTGCGCAAGCAAAACCGCATAAAAACCATCACCGGCACGCTGGCGATTGAAGGCAATAGCTTAACTGAAGAACAAATTACCGCCATTGTTGAGGGTAAGCCCGTGCTGGGTAGCGTACGCGAGCTGGCCGAGGTAAAAGGCGCGATTGCCGCTTATGATGCACTGCCTGCATTCACACCCAGCGCCATTGACGATTTACTCACGGCTCACGGTTTAATGCTGTCAGATATTCTTGTGAATGCCGGTGAGTTTCGCAGTAAAGGCGTGGGTATCCATAAAGGTGGTGTGGTGCACCATGTTGCGCCGCCTGCGCATCAGGTATCCGGTTTAATGGCTGATTTAATCCAATGGCTTAAGCAAACAAAAGATCACCCATTGATCGCCAGTTGTGTATTTCATTACGAATTTGAGTTTATTCACCCCTTTGCCGATGGTAACGGTCGTATGGGGCGGTTATGGCAAACGCTGATTTTGTCCAAGTGGCATCCGTTGTTTTTATCTTTGCCGCTAGAAAGTGTGATTAAAGACCATCAGCAAGCCTATTATCACGCCCTTGAGCAGGCCGATAACCAAGCAGACAGTACGCCGTTTATTCATTTTATGTTGTCGGTTATTCAGCAAACACTCGCGCAAAACGCCTCTGTAAGTGCCCCTCTAAGAGAAGGTAAAAACGCCCCTGTAAATACCCTTATCAATGTAACGGGCCTTAAAACGCCTGAGGCTATTTTAGCATTGCTCAGTAACACGCCCGAGCTA
>NZ_JAKKRO010000112.1:0-4818 GCF_025654235.1 Shewanella sp. SM32
CACAGCCAGCTAAATTTTGTCTCACCAGGGCAACGTCATGCACTGCAAGATGGCGCTATTTTAGCGAAGCGCAAGAAAGTGCTTGAGGCGGCGAAGGAAAGAAAACCGATGCGTTGGTCTACAGAGATCAGAAATTGTGAAGCGGTTGGCGCTGTAACACTCAACCCAGATAAGGCACCAGAAGAAGGCGTAATAAATGCAGCTTAATATTTAAACAAAGAGTGACAACTATCTTGAAAAACACCGAATATGTTAACTCACGCATGTTATACCGTATTGAAGCAGTGATTAGTCTCAACTTCATTAATATTTCCCATCCGATTGCACATTTTAAATATGTTATTTTCGCTGTAACAAAGGTTATGTGATCTGAACACACATATACCTCTTTAGATAGTGCTAAATTTGCAAATGGAGAATGCTCTAACAGTGCGTGAGCTGCGTAAAAAATAAATATCACACCACGATGAATAACCCTTATTAAGTAGATGAATGTACGGCGGAGGAACTATCATGTTCACAAGAAATATTCAAAAAACAGCACTAGCCATGCTGATCTCTGGCGCTATGGCAGGTACTGCCTATGCAGCACCAGAAGTGCTAGCCGATTTTCACGGTGAAATGGGTAGCTGCGACAGCTGCCACGTATCAGACAAAGGTGGCGTCACCAACGACAACCTTACCCATGAAAATGCTCAGTGTGTTAGCTGCCACGGTGATTTAAAAGAACTGGCCGCCGCTGCACCTAAAGATAAAGTATCACCCCATAAATCTCACCTAATTGGCGAAATTGCTTGTACTAGCTGCCATAAAGGTCATGAAAAATCAGTCACCTATTGCGATGCTTGTCACAGCTTCGGCTTCGATATGCCTTACGGTGGTAAGTGGGAACGTAAGTTTGTGCCTGTTGATGCAGACAAAGCTGCTCAAGATAAAGCCATTGCCGCTGGCGCAAAAGAAACCACTGATGTCGTGATCATAGGTTCAGGTGGTGCAGGTCTTGCTGCAGCCGTTTCAGCCCGTGATGCAGGCGCTAAAGTTATCCTGCTTGAAAAAGAACCTATCCCAGGCGGAAACACTAAACTTGCTGCTGGCGGTATGAACGCCGCAGAAACTAAGCCACAGGCTAAACTAGGTATCGCAGACAAGAAACAAATCATGATCGACGACACCATGAAAGGTGGTCGCAATATTAACGATCCTGAACTGGTCAAAACCTTAGCCAACAACTCATCAGACTCTATCGATTGGTTAACCTCTATGGGTGCCGATATGACTGACGTAGGTCGTATGGGTGGCGCAAGTGTTAACCGTAGTCACCGTCCAACAGGTGGTGCTGGTGTGGGTGCACACGTAGCACAAGTTCTATGGGACAATGCAGTGAAACGTGGTACTGACATCCGCTTAAACAGCCGTGTAGTACGTATTCTTGAAGATGCGAGCGGTAAAATTACCGGCGTATTGGTGAAGGGTGAATACACAGGTTATTACGTGGTCAAAGCTGATGCTGTCGTTATCGCAGCGGGTGGTTTTGCGAAAAATAACGATCGTGTCGCTAAGTACGATCCAAAACTGAAAGGCTTTAAAGCGACTAACCACCCTGGTGCTACAGGTGATGGCTTAGACGTGGCATTGCAAGCGGGTGCTGCAACTCGCGACTTAGAATTTATTCAAGCTCACCCAACTTACTCACCTGCTGGTGGTGTAATGATCACCGAAGCGGTACGTGGTAACGGTGCGATCGTGGTTAACCGTGAAGGTAACCGCTTTATGAACGAAATCACCACCCGTGACAAAGCGTCTGCCGCGATTCTGCAACAAAAAGGCGAAAGTGCTTATTTGGTATTCGATGACTCTATCCGTAAGAGCTTAAAAGCCATCGAAGGCTATGTGCACCTGAACATTGTTAAAGAAGGCAAAACAATTGAAGATCTGGCTAAACAGTTAGATATTCCAGCGGCCGAACTCGCTAAAACAGTGAAAGCTTATAATGGCTTTGTTAAATCAGGTAAAGATGCTCAATTTGAACGTCCTGATTTACCACGTGAATTAGTTGTTGCACCTTTCTACGCTCTCGAAATCGCGCCAGCAGTTCACCACACTATGGGTGGTGTTGTGATCGATACTAAAGCCGAAGTGAAGAGTGAAAAAACGGGCAAGCCTATTGATGGTTTATATGCAGCCGGTGAAGTCACAGGTGGCGTTCACGGTGCTAACCGCTTAGGTGGTAATGCTATCTCCGATATCGTTACTTATGGCCGTATCGCGGGTGCATCTGCAGCTAAATACGCTAAAGACAAAAAGTAAAATGCAATAACGGAGGGTTAAAGGACTAACCCTCAGCTCATATAGTACGACTTTCAATATGAGAGCTCTAGCTTGAACACTTCAAGTAAAAGCAGTCAATCAATAAGCGAGCCGTCAGGGGCTCGCTTTTTTATTCCCAATTGATGATAAAGCTCACTCTTTTAACGGGGAATTTTCTAAGGCTAAGGACAAAAAGCCCTAACTCACTTACACTCTTTGCCAGATAATTACATCAGCAAACCCGTTAGGTGACTGAAATGAGAATTGGATTTTTTAGCGCGAAACATTACGACATGCAGCACTTTAACCGCACAAATGCTGCGTTTGGTGCACAAATTGAGTACTTCGATTATCGCCTCTGCATGCAAACAGTGAAGCTTGCCGAAGGTTTTGAAATTGTCTGCGCCTTCGTCAACGATTCACTCTGTGAAGAAGTTCTGGTCGAACTCGCTAAGGGTGGCACAAAAATTATCGCCATGCGCTGCGCTGGCTTTAACAACGTCGATTTAGTTGCCGCTAAACGCTTAGGCATGCAAGTCGTTAACGTACCAGCTTATTCTCCTGAATCCGTGGCCGAACATACAGTCGCACTGATGTTGACACTGAATCGAAAAATCCACAAAGCTTACCAACGCACCCGCGATGCCAACTTCTCCCTCGAAGGCTTAGTCGGCTTTAACATGTTCGGCAAAACCGTCGGCGTGATTGGTACAGGTAAAATCGGCGTAGCAACCATCAAGGTATTACTCGGTTTTGGCTGTAAAGTCATTGCCTTCGATCCCTTTATCAATCCGGCTGTCATCGCACTGAATGTTGAATATCAAGATCTCGACTCTATTTATGCAAACAGCGATATCATCAGCTTGCATTGCCCGTTGACCGCGGATAACCGTCACTTACTAAACCAAGCCAGTTTCGCCAAGATGAAACCCGGTGTCATGGTGATCAACACCAGCCGCGGTGGTTTACTCAATGCTTTCGACGCAATGGAAGCATTAAAACTGGGGCAAATCGGCTCGCTTGGGCTCGATGTATACGAAAACGAAAAAGGCCTGTTCTTCGAAGATAAATCGAATGAAATTATTCAAGACGATGTATTCCGTCGTTTATCAGCCTGCCATAACGTGATTTTCACGGGTCACCAAGCCTTCCTCACCGAAGAAGCCCTAGGCGCCATTGCCAAAACGACCTTAAGCAATATAAAAGCACTATGTGCCGGTGAACTCTCAGGTAACGAATTGTTTTAACTGACAGATAAAATCCTGACTGCTAAAGTGAGGCTTCAACGTTTGAAGCCTCATAGAGGAATATAAATATGTTAGTGACTCAGGAAATTCAGGATATCTCCACGCCTTCAGGGCTAATGCGCACCTATATCTATCGCCCAGAAGCACAGGGAATATTCCCAAGTATCATCTTTTATTCCGAGATATTTCAGCAAACTGCGCCCATCGCCCGCACCGCCACTATTCTTGCTGGCCACGGTTTTGTGGTGTTAGTACCCGAAGTGTTCCATGAACTGAATCCTTTAGGCACTGTGCTGGCCTATGATGAATCAGGTAAAGATAAAGGTAACGCCGATAAATTTGCCAAACCCCTAGAACACCACGATATCGATACCCAAGCACTGATCGATTTTGCCACTCAACAAACTTACTGCAATGGCAAAGTTGGCTCTATGGGCGTGTGTATCGGCGGCCACTTAGCCTACCGCGCCGCACTCAATCCCGCTATTTTAGGTGCATTTTGCCTCTATCCAACCGACATTCATTCCAACACCCTACCCTGCGCTTACGGTAATGACTCATTGAGCCGCAGCGGTGATATTCAAGGGGAATTAGTGTTAGTGTTCGGCAAGCAAGATCCCCACGTATCCGCGGAGGGACGAGTACTAATCCACCAGCAATTAATGGCGCTGAACCGTAACTTCACTTGGCTTGAAGTCAACGCCCAACACGCCTTTATGCGTGATGAAGGCGAACGCTATGATCCCGCACTCGCACTGCAAATGTACCTGCAAGCGGTAGCTTTTTTTCAAAGAGTGCTTCACTAGTTTATAAATTAAACATACAAGATATTAAATACTTAAGGAAAGAGTAAAAATGAAACCCTATAAAAATTTATCCTCAAAAAACTTAGCATTACTATTAATGATTACCCGAGTAACAACCGTTGTTTCGTTATTAGCCGTCGCGCTTTCATTAATTGGCCTAGCGAGTCAGTTTTGGATGACACGGGGATTTAGCCTTAACTTTTGGTCGACAGTAAGCGTAACGCCAACCACACATTCCAATCCTAACTGATCAACTTTACCCTGTCTGCCATTATCAACTGCCAGGGTAATCATCATGCACCGTACCAAAGAACAATGGCTGGCCTTGTTTGCCGAGCAAGCCCAAAGTGGTCTCACCCAAACTGAATTTGCAAAACGTCAGGGCATCATTCCTACATATTTTAGTTATCGCAAGCGTCAGTTGTTGGCGTTTCAGGATGATGACGGTGGCTTTGTTG
>NZ_JAKKRO010000113.1:0-4565 GCF_025654235.1 Shewanella sp. SM32
TTCTGACAGAAGTTCACGCACTTCCATTTCAACCAATTCCAGTAACTCTTCGTCATCTACCATGTCACATTTGTTCATGAACACGATGATGAAAGGTACGCCAACCTGACGAGAAAGCAGGATGTGCTCACGAGTCTGTGGCATTGGACCGTCTGTAGAGGCAACTACTAGAATCGCGCCGTCCATCTGTGCAGCACCAGTGATCATGTTTTTAACATAGTCAGCGTGGCCTGGGCAGTCTACGTGTGCATAGTGACGTGAAGGCGTGTCATATTCGATGTGAGAGGTATTGATCGTAATACCGCGCTCACGCTCTTCTGGAGCGTTATCGATTTGAGAGAAGTCTTTAGCTTCGCCACCGTAGGTCTTAGCCAGTACGTGAGAGATAGCTGCAGTCAGTGTGGTTTTACCATGGTCAACGTGACCAATGGTGCCCACGTTTACATGGGGCTTAATACGTTCAAATTTAGCTTTAGCCATGGTAATGCCTCAGTCCAAGATTCTTGGTGATGAAAACTAGCATATAGAAAAAATCCGATGCATTAAAATGACATCGAACCGATTATGTTTAGGAGTAGGAGCTAAATTTAGAGAGGCTGGTGCTGATAGGCAGATTCGAACTGCCGACCTCACCCTTACCAAGGGTGTGCTCTACCAACTGAGCCATATCAGCAACTAATTTGGAGCGGACAGCGGGAATCGAACCCGCGTTATCAGCTTGGAAGGCTGGAGTAATACCATTATACGATGTCCGCGCAACCTAACTAAGGCTACCTAACTACCTAGAAAAAAGTGGTGGAGGGAGAAGGATTCGAACCTTCGAAGGCTGAGCCGTCAGATTTACAGTCTGATCCCTTTGGCCACTCGGGAACCCCTCCACAGAAAATGGTGCCGGCACCAAGAGTCGAACTCGGGACCTACTGATTACAAGTCAGTTGCTCTACCAACTGAGCTATGCCGGCATTATCATTTCGGAACGGGATATTAGGTAAATGCGCTCCCAAGTGCAAGTAAAAAACGCCTATTTACGTAAAAAAAGCGCTTGAACGGTGTTTTTTTACACGTTATGCAACTTTGACGGCCAATTAAACAGCGAATACATCAAACGGTAACGGAAACACGACTGCAATCACCCATTTAGTATTGTTCCAAATAATCTCATAGTGTACTGTGCCTTTCCTAAGCTGAGGAAAGCCAATGACTTCTAAAAATTCAATTCAAAAAGCACTCTATCTCGCCTTCGAGCGCCTGCAATGGTCTGAGTTACGAGATTCAGTGCCGTTGACACTGAGTGAGCAAGACTTGGAGAACCTTAGAGGCATAAATGAAAAGATTTCCTTATCGGAAGTGACCGATATTTATCTTCCCCTTAGCCGGCTACTGAATTTGATCGTTAAAGCTAAGCAACAACGAGGCTTAGTGGTTGATGAATTCCTCGGTCAAAAACCATCAAAAAGTCCTTACATCATTAGTATTGCTGGTAGTGTCGCCGTCGGGAAAAGCACCACAGCACGTATTTTGCAAGCTTTACTACGACACTGGCCTGAACACCCAAAAGTTGATTTGGTGACAACAGATGGTTTTTTGTATCCTCTGGCGGACTTAAAACGTAAAGGACTATTACAGCGTAAGGGATTTCCAGAAAGTTACGATATGAAAATGCTGGTTGAGTTTATCTCCGCCGTGAAATCCGGTCAGCCACATGTCAAAGCCCCTATCTATTCACACGTCACCTATGACCGCGTTAAGAATCAGCACCAAACGGTTTCTCAACCAGACATCTTAATTTTAGAAGGCTTAAATGTACTACAAACAGGACTCGACTCCCCCGTTGATACTCGTCGTCCTTTCGTCTCCGATTTTGTCGACTTTTCTATTTATGTCGATGCAGAAGAACCTTTGCTAAAACAATGGTATAAAGAACGATTTTTGCAGTTCCGCTCTGGTGCATTCAGTGACAAAAAATCTTATTTTCATCACTATTCGACGCTAACCGATGATGAGGCCAATACGATTGCCGCTAATATTTGGGACACAATCAATGGTCCAAACCTACAACTTAACATTCAACCGACCCGTGAGAGAGCCCATTTGATCCTGCAGAAAGGTCAGGATCATTTGATGTCCCACGTGCTGATGCGCAAATAGCCTTATGTAAAATTGACTCTTGGGTACTTAGCGTGCCCTTAAGCTAATTTCACCGCCGATAAATGCTTGAACACCGTCGGCGGTTTCGAGCAATACCGCACCTTGCTCATCAACGCCTCGACAAATTCCTTCGACAGACTTTTCCCCCATAAGCAAACGTATTTCACGGCCATAAAATAAGTCTGCGGCTTGCCAACGAGTCTTGAATGCAGCTAATCCTTCACGCTCAAATAGCTGAATATCACGCTTAAGCTGCTTATGTAATGCAATAACAAGCGCCGTCTTGTCAGGCATATCGACCAACTCTGACAAATCACTCCAAGGCTGATCGATACCTTTACCTTGCTCCTCGGACATAGCCATATTGACACCAACACCTATGATAAGCTGGCACTGGCTATCAGCCTGACCCGACATCTCAATCAAGATCCCGGCAAGCTTCTTGTTATCCAAATAGATGTCATTGGGCCATTTAACACCAATATTCTCGACGCCAAAAGATTTAAGCACTTCAACCAATGTACAGGCCACCACTAAACTTAATCCCATTGCCTGCGCCATTCCCTGCGGGAAAGTCCAAAACAGCGAGAAATATAAGTGATGCCCATAGGGCGACACCCAAATTCGGCCTCGACGACCACGACCTGCAGATTGATACTCTGCCACACACACATCACCATTCTTCAATTCAGTTGTATGGTCCAGCATAAAGCCGTTAGTGCTTGCTATCTCATCAAAGTAAAAGCAACGGTTATCAATTGATTGCACTAAACGTGAAGCATCAATCAAAGAAATAGGATTCGCTAACTTATAGCCGCGACCTTTGACGCTATAAATTGCCACACCATAGGTTTCTAGCGCATCGATGTGCTTATTCACTGCGGCACGCGAAATCCCAAGTTCAGTGGCTAACTGCTCGCCAGAAACAAATTGCCCGCTAGATAATAAAGCTAATATCTGGCGTTTTCTTCCCCAATGATCAGACATGCAAATCTCCTTCGCCATTAGCCCTGATGATTCTAGGTTCGGCTTCTAGCACGACACCAAATTTATCCCGTACTTGCGCAATAACATGCAGTGCTAGGCGGCAAATATCATGCCCCGTTGCTCCGCCTCGATTCACTAACACTAAGGCTTGCTTGTCATGCACTGCCACATTGCCGAGCACAAAACCTTTCAGTCCCGCTTGTTCAATCAACCAGCCTGCAGCCAATTTCACTGTTGCATCCGCTTGTGCGTAGCCCACTATCGTCGGAAAACGCTGTGCTAAATCTAGATAACAGGCCGCGCTTACAATGGGGTTTTTAAAGAAACTGCCTGCATTGCCAAGCACCGCGGGATCAGGAAGCTTTTCACTTCGTACTTGGCATACGCGCTCAAAAATCTCATGCGCTGTAACGGTTGCAGGATCAAACGATTGTAATGGGCCATAGGCCAAACGCGGTTGCCAACGTTTAGCTAAGCGCAGTCCAACAGCGGTGACTACAGCGAGATTGCGCAATTTGTCTTTGAAAATAGACTCACGGTAAGCAAATTGACACTCAGCTGTGCTGATGCGCACAAACTCACCTGAGGGTAAATCAAGATACTCAACCCAATCACACACATCACATAGTTCAACACCATAAGCGCCAATATTCTGAATAGGTGCTGCGCCAACCGTCCCAGGAATTAATGCCATATTCTCCAGCCCAAATATGCCATGCTCGAGCGTAAACTGAATTAACTCGTGCCAATTCTCACCCGCCTCAACATCGAGATAAAATGCTTCTGTGTCTTCAGATACTTTTATTCCTTTCGATAAAATCCTGACAACTGTGCCGTTAAAGTCCTCCGTAAAGACCAGATTGCTACCGCCACCAAGCACCAACATAGGCAATTGCTGTTGCCATAGTGGCACACATATCGCCTTAACAGCTTCTTTTGAGTGCGCCTCAACAAGATCCGCGCAAGACTGGGCTAAACCAAAGGAATTAAATGATTGAAGGCTATGAGATAGAGACATTTGTTTGTTCAATGGCGACAAAAACGTATTGTAACTGCTAAAAGCGAGGATTGCAGCTCATGCTAGAGAAGATGGCTGGATGAAGAACAGAGAGAAAAGCAGGAAAATCACTCCAATTAACAAATTATAGACGCAAAAAAGCCAGCTTATTCAGCTGGCTTGGTTACATCTCAATGAGATAATTAGGCGCTTGGCGATGACCTACTCTCACATGGGGAGACCCCACACTACCATCGGCGCGTTTGCGTTTCACTTCTGAGTTCGGGATGGGATCAGGTGGTTCCACAAGGCTATTGTCACCAAGCAAATTCTGTTTATTACCGTGTCCATCTCTGGACCACGTTAATAATAATTCGGAAAGCTGATTTGCTTTTTGAGTCCACACTTCATTAAGTGTTTATATTCTGTCTAA
>NZ_JAKKRO010000114.1:0-4549 GCF_025654235.1 Shewanella sp. SM32
ATCCGAGCCAGCATGGGTGATGTGGGAGCGTGTTGGGATAATGCCGTTGTTGAGCGATTCTTTGGCAGCTTAAAACACGATTGGATTTTTAAAGTTAATCAACCAACAAGGGAGTTTATGAAGCAAGATGTGACTGCTTACATGAAATATTACAACTTGGAGCGACTTCATTCTGCTAATGGTGATCTGTCACCTGTAGAGTTTGAAAATTCTCAACTAAAAGTGTCCAGTTTGGGTTGACCAGTACAGTTATTCTACGTAATTTATATCACGTAGAAAGAATATTACTTATAGAACCAATAAGCAACGCGACTATTTTAAATACGAAAAAGCCGTAGTAGGGGTTAACCTACTACGGCTTATCTGAATTGGTGGCCCCTCACGGACTTGAACCGTGGACCTAACGATTATGAGTCGATCCTGAATGATTTGCCCGACCTGTGAAGCTGCGTTAAGTTGTTGATAGTAAATGTTTTTTTCATTTTTGGCAACTTAGGGTTTTGCATGGTTTTGCACTGTTTTGCATGTATCATGTGCGATAGGTGTGCGATCAAATTTCATCAAATTGAAGTGAGATAGCACATGAATAAGACATTAAAAATTGCGTTTACCAATCAATCTATATCAAGTTTTTTGGCCTACTTAGGTTACAGAGTCTCTTCTACTAGGAAGAGATTAAAAGTTGTCCAAGAGTTTGAGGTGTATTTAAATAGTCAATTTACGTTTGCAGAACTAGCTGCTTTCCACGAGAGCATAGAAAGTTGGTGGGCGGGGAATTCTAAATACTTGGCTATAAATAGTCATGAGATAGCAGGTCTTTCAATTCGGCTTTACAAGTCTGAATTTACATTGAAAAATGAAAAGCTTACAGCGATAGGAGAATCTCTCGCGAGTGTTTATCTAAGGCAGCGTGATACGCTTTCTGCAGCGCTGAAAACAATAAAGCTTGGCAATTTGACCAATTCTAATTTTCAAGTTCTTCTGAAGGCTGCACAACACGTTAAAGCAGGAAATAATCTAGGGATAAAAATCGTCGACAAACAACGTGGAACATCCGCAAGTGGAGAGAGTAGTGTTTCCCTTAGGGATTTTTTATATGGAGAATATGTAGAGACAAAACGATATGAAAATCCAAAAACGGTAATGGTGAAGGTGGATATCATTTCACGTCATTTTGGGCATTTACTAGATAGCCCTATCGGTAATATTAATGCTGATTTGGTACGGCAGTGGATGAAATCTAAAGAGCGAAAGTTGACGAAAAGGCAGTTAGCTGCGGGTGATAGTCTTTGGACGTTGAGTCCTTCAACGATGAAAGAAGGTATTTGCACTTTTCGAGCCTGTATCCAGTTAGCAAAGGAAAAAGGTCTTATTAAAGATCATGATCTGTATAGCTTACCTAGAATAAGAGTCGATAATCAGGTCATTCGTTATCTATCTGACCATGAGGAATTAAGGCTGTATGCTGCAATTAACCAGCGCAACTCATTAAAACATGAGCAAAGAGCTAGGACGATTGAGCATAGGATATTACGCAGGCTAGAAACGCCAGCGCATCTCGAAAGTTGTCATTTTGTGGATCATGTTTCACCTTTTATTATTTTGTTCAAAGAGACGGGAATTAGGCCTGGTACGTTGTTCAATTCAAAATGGTCTGATGTTGACTTGGACTCAAAATTTTTCCGTATTCGAAAATCGATTGATAAACGCGGAATATCTAATGTTATTCCTTTAAATTCTCTGGCGTTGGAGACACTAAAAGAATGGCGTAAACATGGCATTCATAACGAATCTGCTAGTTATTTTAAGACCAGAATGGATGCTTGGTTATTTCCATCGCCAGCTAATCCTGAGCTTCAGCTCACCACAATAAAAAAATCATGGGACATGATTATTAAAGAGGCAAAAATTGAAAATTTTAGGCTGTACGATTTACGGCATGATTTTGCATCTAAAGTGATGATGCAGACTGGTAACATCTATATGGTTAGTCAGCTGCTAAACCATCAACAGATTGAGACAACTAAACGTTATGCACATTTGATGGATAGCTCAAGGTTTGAAGCTGTGAATACACTTGATAAATCAAGACAAGTGGGTGCATTACCTGACTTTCTTAAGTAAGTTAAGACACTGCTTCTATAGAACGTACTCTTCTATATTGTGAGAATGCAGATGTCTTATTATAATAATCATATTTTAATACAGTTACTTAGGTTGGTTTTGTTATGAATGGTAAGGCTATGCCAAAAATCGTATATGTTGATATGGACGATGTGCTTGTAAATTATACAGAAGCTGTAACCTTTAAAAAACTCCAGAAACCTGAGCAGGCATACCCTCAAGCTGAATTGGGTTTTTTCAGCTGCTTAGCCCCTAAAATAGGTGGCATTGCTGTGATGAAAAAGATGCTTGAACATCCAGAAATTGAACCTTATATAGCCACAGCGCCAAGTCTGCAAAATCCATTGTGTTATATGGAGAAGCGTATTTGGGTAGAGCAACACTTAGGCATGGAATATGTCAGTCGTCTTATCATCATTCCGAACAAAGGATTACTGAAGGGAGATATTCTTATCGACGACCACGTTGAAGGAAAGGGCCAAGAGTTTTTTAAGGGGGATTTGTGGCAGTTTGGTTCGATTCGCTTTCCAGACTGGAGTGCTGTTGAGATTGAATTATTTAATAACTTGCTTTGATGATTAAAGATCCTTTCAATTGTAGTTCTTGTTTTCACTGGAAACAGCTTTTTATCGATAGCCCTCGTTTGCTTATTGCCTGCGCTGATCTTGTTTCCATTGGAAACAAGCTAGTTTCTTAGTGATCAGCTGTAGCTATTTGTCTGAGCTATTCTTGTTTCCAGTGGAAACAAAGACCTTATTGATGTCTATTGTTCGCGGTTTTTAACGGCCGGATGACTTTTAGGAAACCGCTGGGTTGCGGCTACAGGTCGATTCAGCGGGTTTGTTTCCACTGGAAACAGCTTTTTATCGATGGCCCACGTAGGCTTACTGCCTGAGTTAATCTTGTTTCCAGTGGAAACAACTTTCTTGTCAAAGCCCAAGGTGGTTTTTGCCTGCGTGAATCTTGTTTCCACTGGAAACAAAGACCTCATTGATGTCTATTATTCGCGGTTTTTAACGGCCGGATGACTTTTAGGAAACCGCTGGGTTGCGGCTACAGGTCGATTCAGCGGGTTTGTTCCCACTGGAAACAGCTTTTTATCGATGGCCCAGGTAGGCTTATTGCCTGAGTTAATCTTATTTCCAGTGGAAACAACGACCTCATTGATGTCTATTGTTCGCGGTTTTAACGGCCGGATGACTTTGAGGCAACTGCTGGGTTGCGGCTACAGGTCAATTCAGCGGGTTTGTTTCCAGTGGAAACAGCTTTTTTATCGATGGCCCACGTTGGGTTATTGTCTGCGTGAATCTTGTTTCCACTGGAAACAAAGACCTCATTGATGTCTATTGTTCGCGGTGTTTAACGGCCGGATTGACTTTGATACAACCGCTGGGTTGCGGCTACAGGTCAATTCAGCGGGTTTGTTTCTAGTGGAAACAGCTTTTTTATCTATAGCCCTCGTTTGCTTATTGCCTGCGCTGATCTTGTTTCCATTGGAAACAAGCTAGTTTCTTAGTGATCAGCTGTAGCTATTTGTCTGGGCTATTCTTGTTTCCAGTGGAAACAACGACCTCATTGATGTCTATTGTTCGCGGTTTTAACGGCCGGATGACTTTGCGGCAACCGCTGGGTTGTGGCAACAGGTCGATTCAGCGGGTTTGTTTCCACTGGAAACAGCTTTTTATCGATGGCCCACGTAGGCTTACTGCCTGCGTTGATCTTGTTTCCAGTGGAAACAAGCTAGTTTCTTAGTGATCAACACGGCCTGTGGAGTCTTTGCATGGCTTGAGGTTATAGTTACTTTTGGTAAAGCAAATTATAACTTCTTGCCATGCTATCTAAAAATAACTCTCGGAAGAGCAATAGACCCTAGGCAGATTCCTTACTATGGTCACGAATTTCAGAGTTTTTTCTTATCTATTTCTTTGGCTTACATCTTTTCACAAGCACTATGCTGCCAATAATCATTAGTGCAATTGGTAGTAAAAATTCCATCATTTTTCCTTAACCGCCCTATAGGCGTCATTCACTAATTTGTCTGGTTAGTTACGTTGAGGTTTAGCAAAACCGGAACATCATGTATTTAAAACGCACCCATGGATCCTCGGGCTCGGGTGTATTTGCATAACGTCTATCATAGGCTAAAACACCGAAGGCGTACTTAATATGCAGTATTAACGTAAGCGTCCATTTTAGGACGTCCTATTCCCACTTAAGATCGCGCGATAAGCTGTGCACTCATCATTACAGGAGAGTGATATGGCAAAGCGAGCTTACCGCAACGCTGCACAATGGCAGCAATTAATCGACTTATGGCACACATCAGAGCTGAGCATCACTGAGTTTTGCCAAACCCATCAACTGAGCACCATGTCATTTTATAAATGGCGGCAACGTCTATCACCACAAACTGAGCAAGCTAATG
>NZ_JAKKRO010000115.1:0-4542 GCF_025654235.1 Shewanella sp. SM32
TTGATGGTTCAATGCCTGTTGTGGCTAGTTGGTTTACACGCACAGCAACAGGGCTGGGATAAGCATTTTCAGGCCAATACCATTGGGCATCGAACGGTACTCTCAACGATTCGCTTGGGATTGGAGGTACTCAGGCGGCCTGATTATCAAATCACGGAGAAAGAATTGCTGGCGGCCTGGGTATTATTCGCCAATCAGTTGCTCAAATATGGCTATGCTATGGCTGATTTATGAGGGGATCCTTCAGCGTTTTACTTATTTATCTTTAAAAGGCTTACATTATGATCCGTCAAAACCTAATGATTGCGCTTTATTTATGCTTGGTTTGCTCTTCATTTAATACGGCCTATGCAAACACCTTTGAGCCAGATATATCGACGGACGTTAAGCTTGAACCCGCTTTTTGGTGGGCGGGAATGCACAATCCTGAGTTACAGCTGATGCTGTATAGCCGCAAACTTCCAAGCTTACCGCAACAGATTAAAGTTGATATACAAGGAAAAGGCATCACACTCAAAAGCCTTGAGCATACTGATAACCCTCACTATTTGTTTATCAATTTAGATCTGAGTCAAGCTGCGCCGCAAACCTTTGAACTAGTGATTTCAAGCACTGATTTGGCTTCAAAAACCAACGCTTCAAAAACCAACACGCCTCTTTATCGCCTGCCCTATACGTTGCAAGCGCGTGCTGAGGGCAGCCGTGAACGCCAAGGATTTAGCAATAAGGATGTGATTTACCTTATCACCCCAGATAGATTCGCCAATGGCGACACGAGCAATGACAATCAGGCCGATATGCTAGAGCAAGTCGCGGCTAACTCTCCTAGCAATTCCAGCAACCCCTATTATCCCGATGCTCGCCATGGCGGCGATATAGCAGGGATCAGCCAGCACTTAGATTATCTGGCAAAACTTGGCGTGACTCAGTTATGGATCAATCCACTGCTTGAGAATAATCAAGCCCAGTATTCATACCACGGTTACTCAATTACCAATTTATACCGCGTCGATCCCCGCTTTGGCAGCAACAAGGATTATAAAGCCTTAGTCGCTAAGGCTAATAAGCTTGGCCTAGGGGTGATTAAAGATGTTGTGGTGAATCATATCGGCTCTAACCATTGGTGGCTCAACGATTTACCCAGCCATGACTGGCTGAACGATGCCACAAAAACGCAGCTAAAGAATCAAGAATCCAAGCCTAATTTGACTCAGTCTGCCGATGCTAAATCCAGCGCTATTAAATCCAGCGTTACCAGCCCCCGTTTCACCAGCCATAGGCGCACGACAGTGCAAGATCCCTACGCGGCAGCGCAAGATCATATTGATTTTGTCGACGGCTGGTTTACCGACACTATGCCAGATCTAAATCAAAGCAATCCAAAACTGGCAACCTATCTTATCCAAAACAGTATTTGGTGGGTCGAGTACGCAGGACTTTCGGGGATACGTGAAGATACTTACTCCTACGCCGACAAAGGGTTTCTCGCTAAATGGTCTAAGGCCGTAATGGCTGAGTACCCAAATTTTAATATTGTTGGCGAAGAATGGACCGCAAACCCCATCACAGTGTCCTATTGGCAAAAGGGCAAAATCAATGCCGATGGCTATACCTCAGATTTACCCAGTTTGATGGACTTCCCGCTATATGAAAAATTGATTGCCAGCCTTAATGAGCCAGAAAGCTGGGATACGGGTTTTATCAAGCTTTACGAGATGTTAGCCAACGATGTTGTGTATGCAGAACCTAGTAAGCTAGTGCTATTTGAAGGCAATCACGACACCAATCGTATCTTCAGTTTAGTGAAAGAAAATATAGACTTATACAAGATGGCCCTCACCTATGTGCTGACCGCCAAACGCATTCCGCAGCTGTTCTACGGTACAGAAGTGTTGATGACAAGCCCAACCGAGGGCCGTCACGATGGCGTTGTACGCAGTGATTTTCCCGGCGGGTTTGCCAACAATGCCACTAACGCCTTTACCGGCCAAGGACTGAGTGAACCTCAACGACAAGCGCAGCAATTTATCCGTACCCTACTGAATTACCGTAAACAATCCCTTGCGCTGCAATCGGGCGAACTACTGCACTTTGTGCCGCAGGATGGCATCTATGTGCAATTTCGCTGCTTATTGAATGACCCATTATCAGCTGACCTAAATGCTAAAGAGCTTAAGTCACTAACTCAACACGATTCTCAAACCCAACACAATGCCTGTACTCAGCCCTTAGCCGATAAAGTCATGGTGATTTACAATAAAAATGACAAAGCAGTCACGCTAGATGTAAACCGCTTTGCCAGTGTACTTGGCGATAACCGCGCCGCTACAGATATCATCAGTGGCAACACAGTTTCACTCAATCAAGCGCTAGCATTGCCCCACGCAGGTGTCACTATCCTTGAGCTTAAAGCCAGACCGCAGCTAAATACTGGCTTACCTAGCCGTCAAACCTCTAATCATATGAGTTACTCAGCTAGCGATTTAACTCAGGCTCAAACAACTCACCCAATCAAAAACTCAACCCTAAAAGGAATTCAGTCTTGAGCTTTTTATCACCTATCTATTCCAGAGTTATTCAGTACCCCCAAGCGGCGAAATTTCCCATAGTGGCTTTACTTATAACCCAAGCAGCGAAAGCCCCGCAGCGCCGACAGTCATCACTCAGCTTATGTTTAAACGCTCTATTCAGTGCCTCTTTATTAACTGCCTCGCTTTTTAGCTTCTCGATCAATGCAAATACATCAACGCAGACGCTTGATAATGAGTTACTACCAAAGTCTGAGAGTGAGGTTATGACGCTTAAACCTGTGGTGTATCAAATCTTTACTCGCCTTTATGGCAATAAAAATCCAACCAACAAACCTTGGGGCACGATTGCCGACAATGGCGTCGGTAAGTTTAATGATATCGACAATGTTGCACTCAATAGCATCAAGGACCTAGGCGTTACCCATGTGTGGTACACGGGCGTTCCCCACCATGCATTGATTGGTGATTACAGCGCGATTGGCGTGAGTGCTGATGATCCCGATGTGGTCAAAGGACGCGCGGGCTCACCCTACGCAGTCAAAGATTACTACAACGTCAACCCAGATCTGGCGGTCAATCCCGCCAACCGTTTAGTCGAGTTCGAAGCGCTCATTGCCCGTACCCATCAACACGGCTTAAAGGTGATTATCGATATCGTGCCAAACCATGTGGCGCGCCATTATCAATCCGTTAGTAAACCCCAAGGCGTGCGTGATTTTGGCGAAGATGATGATACCAGTCTGGAGTATGCCAAAAATAACAACTTCTATTATGTCGTTGATAAAGTTGATGTTAATAAGGGCTCGGAGGGGGCAAAGGGAAAAGCGCATGCCTTTGAAGTGCCAAGCTTACCCGCAGGACTTAAACCGCTGGGCGGAGAAGCTCACCCCTTAAGTGACGGCAAATTCAACGAATTTCCCGCAAAATGGACTGGTAATGGCTCACGCTTAGCCAAGCCCGATGCCAATGATTGGTATGAAACAGTCAAAATCAATTACGGCGTACGCCCCGATGGCACCTATGACTTCCCTCGCCTGCCAGCCAATTTCGCCACTTTAACGCAGGCGCAGCATTACGCTTTTTGGCAACAACACTTAGCCGAGCTCCCAAGCGCTTGGATTAAATTCAATCAGATTGCGCAATACTGGCTAGCGAAAGGGGTCGATGGCTTTCGCTATGATATGGCCGAAATGGTGCCAGTGGAGTTTTGGAGCTATCTCAACAGCCAGATAAAACACACAAATCCCGATGCCTTTATCTTGGCCGAGGTCTATAACCCCAAGCTGTATCGAGATTATATCCAACTTGGCAAAATGGATTATCTGTACGATAAGATCAATCTTTACGACACCCTAAAAGCCGTGATGGCGGGTAAAACCAGCACAGCTAATATCGCGGCAGATCAGGAAAAAGTGCAGGAAATTGAATCTCACATGCTGCACTTTTTAGAAAACCACGACGAGCAACGTATTGGTAATGCGGCATTTTTAGCATCGCTACACACAAATAAGCCCACGGCAACCCAAGCCGTGAATCCACACTATGCCCTACCCGCTATGGTAGTGTCGGCAACGATAGGCACTTCACCGACGTTAGTGTATTTTGGCCAAGAAGTGGGAGAAGCCGCCATCGACAACCCAGGATTTGGTCATGCATCACGCACCAGTATTTTTGACTATGTTGGCGTCCCCGCCCATCAGCGCTGGATGAACAATGGCAAGTTTGATGGTGGACAATCAACCGTAAAGGAAGCCACTTTGCGTAATGCCGATCAGTTAAGACAGATCGCTTGACGATCTCGCTGAAAAGATCAAAATCCGATGACCTCATGTCATCGGATTTTTTATGCAACTCTCAGAAGCACTCGCCCGTACTCATATTACCCGCCTAACCGAATTCACCTGCTTAGCAGATGTGTTAGAACCTGAGTTAATTCAATCTTGTCTAGACTCTCAGGGCGTTGCGACGTTAAGACGGCGTAAATTGCCGATGGACGCGATGATTTGGGCCG
>NZ_JAKKRO010000116.1:0-4354 GCF_025654235.1 Shewanella sp. SM32
CAGGTAGGTATATTTTGCGCACCCTTATCGTTCTTGTGAACGAGGAGCGAATGAAAACGCCAATGGATTACTGCGGCAGTACGTCAAAAAAGGGGTTGATTTGAGGCTAGTGAGTGATGAATTAATCGAATTTGCTCAGAATAGAATTAACTATCGACCCAAAAAGTGTTTGAAGTTTAAGCAGCCTGCCGTGGTGTTTCACCAGTTAGCTGCTTAATTGTCGAGTGTCGCACTTCGGGGTTGAATTCGGGCATTACTAATAAAGTAACGTTACATGGCAATATTGCCCCTTTTACAATAACTTCTTTTAAATCAACTTCATTGAGTTCATCCAAAGCAACGTTTTCATTGTTTTTATCAGAAAAGTGTCTTTGAGAATTCAAAATAGTACCAATTTTATCGAAACCCTGATTAACTGAGTGAGGAATGATTTTTACGTCATCAGAGAAATCATTAATTTTTGAACTTAACTCTTTAGTTATTATTAAAAGTGCATTACTTGCGGATTCAACATCCTTTGCTGATAAGTTAATTGTTGTTGCAGTTCCCTTGATATCGTTAAAAGACTTTGCTAAATCACTATTTGAATGAACAGCATAGAAAATGGCAAAGACCGCCAAAATTAATGAAGAAATTGTCGCCGCAAATGATACATAAGCAACTACCTGTACGTTTTCAGCAAAATTTGCACTAGATAAATATACTATCAAGCCAACTAGAATTAGCACTATGTAAAAAAAATGAATGCCACTTTTTTCAACAAACTGTATATAAATAAGTTTTTTAAAGCTGTAATTTTCTTCTACTTCACTGTTAGATGTTTTTTTCACTTTTTATCTCCAGCAACTTTTATTTCAGCACATTACTGTCATCGACTCCTAAAATCAATATGTTACTCTGTTAACTCCTTGTTTGAATGATCAAAGTTTTGTTTGATAAAATATTCCCCTTAACTACCTCATTCATATCCTTCATCACATAATCCAGCGGCACCAGCTTTGCCAGTACGATGGGGCTGATATCCATTTCGGCGGCCACAACGAATGATAGTCGCATTACCTAATGCGGGCACAGCCACATTTTGTAACGTGTTTGACGTTGTGGCTATCCTTCTGCTTTATTTATTGGCTTTTTTAACGCTGATTACAATTCATATTGATTGATGGGACTTGGCTTTTAATAGCATTAACATAAAGCCTGAATTTAACGAGCCATCCATTGTTAAATTTGCAGAGTGTATGCTTGTAAAAAGGCATACAGATAACTGGATAGTTGGTTGGATTAAGCATTGGCATGTAAGTGACCGTTGACGGCATGGCCGCTCTTTCATATCTGACCCATAGGGATATGGGAAATGTCACTATGATGTCTGGAACATCATTGACCATGTGATCGCGGCATTTGCACTTCCGTATGCAGCAGATGCCGTCGTCGAGGCCTCATGGATACTTCTTGTGAAATAAAAGGGGTGGCGCGTCACTGGAATGACAGTGCTTAATAATCAGCTTCCGCTGTTAAGCCGCAAACGAGCAGCAAAAGAATTTAACGAGCCATCTATTGTTAAATTTGCAGAGTGTATGCTTATGAAAAGGCATACAGATAACTGGAAAATTGGTTGAATACTAATATATTGGCAGACATTTAAGCTGAACAAAAATAGTGGGTTAAGCTCTTATTCTCAATTACAATGCACTATTTTTATTCGCTAAATGCGGCATTAAACGAGCAGGAAACCCAGTATGAATATCCCAATGATTACCGCGCTTCAGAGTGCTATTACCGAAGCGCTCGCGAGTATACCAACCTCTGAGGCGGAGCAGATCTATGCATTGTCTTTCTATATCAACAACGAATATGACGATCCCCGTCTACCTACGCTGACAGTCGGCTATAACACAGTCGATGAGTGGCATGCCTCGATTCCAAATGCTTCTAGCTCTGACGAAGCAAAATGGAACTATGCCTTCTGGCTTCAAAACGAACTCCTCGTCTTTGGGGATTCTGACTCTCAGACTGCGGATATCTTAGCTCGCTGGGTGGCCGATCTAGGTCTCGGGTACAGTGATGCGGAGGAAGATGTCGATTTTGATCGCTGCCTTGAGCTCGGTCAGGAGATAACCGAGCAATTTGTTGCCGCAGTATGCGTTGTCGCTTCTACACTCCATTCCAACTTAACCGTTAGTCGCGTTTTCGGTCGTTCGGTACCCATCATAGTTCACGAGCTCGAGTACTATAACGAGATCGCAGATCAGACAGAGGCCTGTAACCCTCCCAGACTCGCCGAAGAGTTCGTTTCTTGGGTGCGCTCAATCTAACGTTGGTTATCAGTTATAGGTGGTAAGGATATAGGGCAGATTGGTTGGCGGTTTCAATAAGTCTAATCACAGAGTTTAATCACATAGCTTAATCACATATGAAAAAGGATGCATCGATGAACGATGAGCAATACGAGAAGGGGCTTGAGGTGCGTCGTGCTGTGATGGGCGATAGTTATGTGGATAAGGCGCTCAATAGTGCGACGGATTTTACGCAACCGCTGCAAGATTTAGTTACGGCCAATTGCTGGGGTGAGGTTTGGGTACGTGATGCCATCTCAAGGCAAACGCGCAGTTTGATTACCATAGCGACGCTGGCGGCATTAAAGGCGCCGACTGAGTTAAAGGGCCATGTGCGGGGCGCGCTAAACAATGGCTGCTCGGTTGAAGAGATCCAAGAAGTCTTACTGCATTGCACCGTTTACTGCGGTATGCCTGCGGGGATTGAAGCTTTTCGAGCTGCAAAAGAGGCGATTGAGGAGTGGCAGGCGCAACACAGTTAGCTCACTTGGTATTAATCATTTTGAGCGTCAATGGCTTGGAGGTTTAGTTGCTGTGAGATTTAATTACTTTGCGGTTTAGTGGTTTTAACATTCGCTAGGGGAACTGAGTTACGCGCATTCCCCTAGCGCATGATGGCTACAAACTTGAACAGTCTGCGCTTATTTTTGCAGTTGGGCTTTTGCGGCTTCTACTTTTGAGAAATCCAAACCGAGTTCGAGCACGGCTTCTTTGATCAAAGCCGGTTTCTGCATCACTAGCCCCAGCAGTTGTTGTAGTTTTTCGGCTGGGATGCCTAATTGACCGAGCGTACCCATCGCCATTAATGGATTTTCGGTTAATGTTTGAAACAGTTCTTGAATTTTAGCGTCACTGACGTTGTGTTCTTTTAAGATGGCAATAATGGGATTCATTGCATTACCTTGTTGATATGAAAGTTAAACAGGTGCCGATTTTATCACAGTTCTGCCAGAGTGGTTGCCTCACACATGCTGTACCCGTTGGATGTTGCCACGCTTTACCTATGCCATTAAGCGCATTAGATTTTATTCCCAATAAGCTTTACTCTGGTGACGTATTCCCCAAAATCTGCCGATAAAACCTGAGCGACTGTCGTGCATCGTGAGCCGTTGCATTGGATATTGTGGCTCTAGATATCATGACTCTAAGATATCATGACTCTAAGATATTGTGGCTCTAGATATGATTGCCTTAGATATCATGGAGCAATGCGATTGGGTAATCGCTGGCTTTTATCATCCCTTAAAAAAGAAAGGAACTGTGGTTATGCTTGATGTTGTCGCGAACCAAGACAAAAGTATTGTGGTTAAACAGTTACGATACGGGCGTGATAATGAGATGTTAGTCGTCGATGAGTGGCAACTGCATCCTGCTGAACATTGGGCGATTTTCGCGACTGACAGTTATTGTGGTTCCTTGCTCGGGCGAATATTAACGGGTGATATTCTGCCCGATGAAGGAACGATTTCTGGCTTGCCGCAACGTATCGGCTGGGTGTCACTTGGGTTGCAACAAGCATTGCTGGAGCGCGAGTTAGAAAAAGACGAACTGGATTACGGTTCGAGTGTCGAATCCTTAGTGTTGGAATGCTGCCAAGATGCCAAGCAACTCCCAGCATTATTACAAAAGGTTGGGCTTGAGCCGCTGCGTCGGCGCGGTTTTCGGCAATTATCCACGGGCGAAACGCGCAGAGTCATGCTGGCACGTGCACTGGCAATGTTACCGCAATTGCTGATTTTAGATGACCCTTATGCAGGGCTTGATGCTGAACATCGTAAGCGTAACGCCAACCACACCTTGCGGTGTGGCTGGTGATCAGTAAGGCAGGAGTTGCTGTAGTTTCTCTTGGGTGTTGGCTTTGGGTAGCTCGGTTAATAAGCGGCATAGGTAATCATACGGCTCCAGTCCGTTGATTTTTGAGGTCTCGACCAGGCTGTACAGTGCCGCACTGGCTTGTGCTCCCGTCTTGGTATTGGCGAACAACCACGCCTTGCGACCAATCACGAACGGTTTGATGG
>NZ_JAKKRO010000117.1:0-4198 GCF_025654235.1 Shewanella sp. SM32
ATAAATATAAATTGACCTGTATAACTCCTTACCAAGGTTTCCTTTTAAAATTTTAAAACGGTACTTCGGAGTCCAAACAATATGATATTTGCAACGCCAATAAACATGTGATGAACTTCTATAATCGCCCATGCTTTTCGTTTCCTCTTACTTGTGGTGAATAAGAAGTCTCTTTTAGCATGGGCGTAATTCAGGCTATAGCCTCAAGGAACAATCACCACCGCCAGAGGCGGTGGTTTTGGGATGACAATAAAACACAAGAGACCAGCGCTGGCTGGCCTCTTTAGGCTCAATTATCCCAATAACTGCAGGGATAAAACAAACCCGCTTTACTTCACTTCTTTTTTAACGGCTTCGACTTTAGCATCCACTTTTTCGGCGGTTTTCTTCATATCAGCGCCACATTTTGCTTCACCACACTTACCTTCATGGGCCTTATCAGCGGCTTTCTTCATGTCAGCACCGCATTTCGCTTCGCCACATTTCCCCTCATGAGCTTTATCTGCAGCCGCTTTTTTCATCTCAGCACCGCATTTAGCCTCACCACACTTACCTTCTTTGGCTTTTTCAGCGGCGGCTTTCTTCATGTCTGCGCCGCATTTGGCTTCACCACATTTGCCTTCTGAACCGACAATTTGATAGCCCGCATCCATAGCTTCAAAACCAAATGGGTTAGTTTGTGCATTGACAGCAAAAGCTGAACTCATCACAACTGAACCTAATGCTACTGCAACTGCTGTTTTTTTAACTGAATTCATAAATAATCCCTTCTTGTTTATTGAGTAATAATGACCAACAACAGTTTAAGTAGCTGGCTTACAACAAAAGACCTGCCTTATTTCGATTCTATTGCAAAAAATATCACTAAGTCACAGAAATGGTAAAAATATCCTGCTAGGACAATCAGTTTAGCTTGGATTTTATTTATTGGCGTACCTATTCATCCTCCTTCACAAGGCCACTTTGTAACTTAGGGCTGATAAGGTAGAATGCTCGCCCTTTGCAACAGATATGGGTTTACTGCAGTGCGTGTGATTTTGGCTCCAATGGAAGGCGTAGTAGACGCTTTGATGCGTGACATCCTATCGACCATCAATCCCTACGATTTGCTCGTCACCGAATTTGTGCGAGTGGTAGACCAACTGCTGCCTGAAAAGGTCTTTCTCAAACTGTGTCCTGAACTGCTCAACAACGGCAACACCCCTTCAGGTACGCCAGTACGAGTACAATTGCTTGGTCAAGAACCCCAATGTATGGGCGAAAATGCCCTGCGTGCCATTGAGCTAGGCTCACACGGTGTTGATGCAAACTTTGGCTGTCCAGCAAAAATTGTTAACCGCAGTAAAGGTGGCGCCGTATTATTGCAATATCCTGAGAGTGTGCACGATATTGTCAAAGCCATGCGTCAAGCAGTACCAAAAGAGCATGCCGTAACGGCCAAAATACGTTTGGGCTACGAAGATAAGTCACTGTTTATGGAAAACGCCATTGCTGTGTATGAAGCCGGTGCAACTGAACTTGCCATCCATGCGCGCAGTAAAGTCGACGGTTACAGACCGCCAGCCTACTGGGAATACATCACCGAAGTGCGCAAACGTTTGCCGATCCCGGTGATCGCCAACGGTGAAATTTGGAACAGTGACGATGCTAAGCGTTGTATCGAGGTCACGGGCTGCGACAGTATCATGATCGGCCGCGGGGCAATTTCATTGCCGAACTTGGCTGATACTATCAAGACAGGAGCCACTCCTTATACTTGGGCGCAAACCTTAGGGCTCATGCTCAGTTATACCCAAAGGGAACTCAATGGCCGTAAAAGTGACTATTATCCAGCCCGGATCAAACAGTGGTTTACCTATCTCAACCGTCAATATCCCGAAGCCGATACCTTGTTTAGGGAACTGCGAGTCTTTAAAACAACGGAAGAAATTGTCCGCGTATTAGAAACAGCGCAACGGAACTTATGCGACGAATAATCGCAACGATATATGTGATAAAAGGGCTTTTGCCGTAGCACATATAATGCGATAAGAATGAAGTACTTTTTCGATTTTTAACGGCTAAAAAACCGAAAATGTGGCAGATACTTGATCTTTATCATAGTCGTTGATAGTGGAACTATTAGACTGGACGCCTAGAGTCAAATGAAATAGGCGATTTTACGTGAGCACCACCCATATCAGACATGAATTGTCAGAGCTTGAAGCTAATCTAAGGAAAGAAATAGGCGCGCTCCCTCTGTTCCTCGAAGCCATAGGGGAGCATTACGCTAGCCTGAGTCTGGCAGAATTAATTGATAAATTGGCTCAGACACCACTGGCTGAACACCCACTATTTTGCCGATTAAATAAACTTGATGCCGCCTTTTGCCAGCTCGACTTAGGTCTCTACGGTCTTTGCTCGGATTGTGAGGCAGAAATTGAAACCGAACGCTTAAGCCAAGATCCCACCGAACAACGCTGCACCTCCTGCGCCGAGCATTATCAGCATGAACACCGCCACGAACTGCGCCTCACGCATTGATAGCGCTCATTCGACATCCAGTAAACTGCCTTATAAGCAAAAAAACCTCCGCAAGCGGAGGTTTGAGTTATCCAGGGAGGGCGGACAACCTAAAACTTCTGGTTTATTCTCAGGTAATACGTTCTACCTAACACATCATATAAACCCACATTCACATCGCGATAATCGGCATAGGTGTAATAGTTTGGTGTTTCAGCATCAAACACATTATTCACCCCTACTGTTATAGAGCCGTTATAAGCATGGGTATAACCAAACTGAATGTTATGTTTAAAGTAATTATCGTAATCAACATAACGGTCGGTTTCTTCTAACTCGTTGAAATAACTTGCTGATTGATTACCAATATAAACAACTGTCCATGCGGCAGAGAAATCATCGTATTTCCAACTGGTCGCAAAGTTACCGCGCCAATCGGGCGAGTCAGTCGACCCTGCGTAGTCGATCATGTCTGCTTCAGCGTTATCCTGCTTTTTAAAATCAAGCACATGAGTTAAATCCAGTTTGAAATTGAAATCCCCAAAGCCTGTTTCTAAGTTATAAGCCGTAACAAAATCGATACCTGAGGTCTCAACTGTAGCTAAGTTACGAACTCCGGCTTCAATATATTCAATCTTGCCATCAGGACCGCGCGTCACATAGGGAGAAGAACCATTCTTGATTTCATCACGCAGGATATCATCCACATCAATTGACTCAATTTTGTTGTCATAGGTGATTGAGTAATAAGATAACTCCAAGTTCCATGCGTCAGTGACATTCCAAACGCCGCCAAAGGTTAACGAGTTACCCTCTTCAGCCTCTAGATCAGGATTCCCTCCATACCAGGTTTTATGTTGATTATTAGTCGCGCAATATATGGCATCCACGTTACCAGGTTCATTACACCATAAAGAATCAACACCCTTCTCAAAACTCAAGGATTGAGACGAGAACATTTCGCTCATATTCGGCGCACGGAATGAGTCACCATAGCTAGCACGCAGTAATAACGTGTCTATAGGACGCCAGCTTAAACCAAACTTAGGCACCACGGCATCGAAGGTCGATGAATTAACAACTTCCCCCTGAGGCCCTGTGAGAGTTCCTTCCTGCTCATAGCGCTCATAACGTACTGCGGCAGAAAACTCAACATTGGCAGGTAAGCCAACTTGGAGTTCCAAATAAGCGGCACTACGGTCACGCGTGGCATCCACATCATCACCACCCGAACCGCCGGAGATAATACCCGCGGCCGATTCTGGATCACTGGTTTGCTTAAACTTGATCATTTCATATTCAAGACCGCCGACCATAGCGACCGAAAGATCACCGTCATCGAGCAGTAAGGTCGAAGCAAGACCATCCAATTGAGTACTTTCAAATTTGCCCTGATAAACCCCAGTATGCGCAGCTTTACGATACAGATCTGTCATCTGTTGATCCCACTGCTCACTGAAGGATCCCCTCATAAATCAGCCATAGCATAGCCATATTTGAGCAACTGATTGGCGAATAATACCCAGGCCGCCAGCAATTCTTTCTCCGTGATTTGATAATCAGGCCGCCTGAGTACCTCCAATCCCAAGCGAATCGTTGAGAGTACCGTTCGATGCCCAATGGTATTGGCCTGAAAATGCTTATCCCAGCCCTGTTGCTGTGCGTGTAAACCAACTAGCCACAACAGGCATTGAAC
>NZ_JAKKRO010000118.1:0-3750 GCF_025654235.1 Shewanella sp. SM32
GGACAGAAATCATTTAGTAGCTTTACTTATTAGCTCCATTTGTGGGCCAATGACCTATCCAGAAAATGCATAATAATTAAACTAATTTGAATATTCATATCTGCTATCTCGAAAAAAAACAGCACTAATTTAAAAATATCGAGCTCTTTTCATCAAGCATTAACTACGTGAAAAGAGCTCTTCATATCACTACAACTGCCCACCCACACCTTTGAATTTTTCAACAAAAGCGGCAATTTTCTGAAAAACCGTTTGCTTCTGGGTTCGGTACTGTGGGTTCAATGGGCTAAGTTTGGGCAGTGCCTCATTAAGTGCTGTGCCATTTTCAGAGGCGTACTCACGTTTGAGTGATGACGCAATATAGCGTTTGGCAGCATCGATATTGAGCTTTTCAGAGGCAATAATGGCATCGGCTTCGCGCTTCTGCTCCGCCTGGGCGAATTTGAAGAAAGCGTCGATAATGCTGGCTTTGTCATTGATCTCATCTAGGTTTGTCTGGTTAATAAAATCAACCACCAAGCTCTCTTTCGCTCTATTGCCAAGG
Source organism: Shewanella sp. SM32 (assembly GCF_025654235.1). Classification (NCBI taxonomy): domain Bacteria; kingdom Pseudomonadati; phylum Pseudomonadota; class Gammaproteobacteria; order Alteromonadales; family Shewanellaceae; genus Shewanella; species Shewanella sp. SM32. The sequence goes on from NZ_JAKKRO010000118.1 coordinate 545, forward strand.
CTACCGCGGATCATACGACGAACTTCTTCAATCAAGCCTTCTTTGCTCTTGTTCTTCTTATTGTGATCAAAAATCAGTTCAAGAATGTAATCGAGGTTGATTTCTTGCGATTTAAGCAAATCAATTTCAAAGACCACATCGTCCCAGTCTACCGTTGACTTATCTTTATCCTGACCTTCTTTATCGCGTCGCAACCAGTCGCGGGTATCGTTGTAGGTAGAGCGATAATCTTGGATAGCACGTTCGCTCGGCATATCGATTGTTTGCATTGCCTCGATGTCAGCATCGTCCAGATAGTACTTTGACTTAAACTCTTCAACCGCTTGTTCATCACTGGTATCTAAGCTTTGCAGTGCTTTTAATCCAGCAAACTCATCGTAGTTTTGTAAAATATTTTCTGCTTTTAGGTATTCACCAAACAGCTTGGCAAACTCTTTTTTATCTTGTTCTTTTTCAATATTTTCTGGGTTTGGAAAGCGTTCTTGCAGCTCTTTGACGATATCAACAAAACCTCGACGCGCTTGGCCAGTAGCAATATCGTTAAAGCCTTCCATGTATTCTTTGTAGCTCTTCTCCAACACCACGTTTTTGGTGTTTTTGTCACCAAACAAGGTGATTGCATCAATGGTTGCCTGTTCCAAATCACGGAAGGTAACAATATTGCCAAAGGTCTTCGTCGCATCATAAATGCGGTTAGTGCGAGAAAATGCCTGCATCAAGCCGTGATAGCGCAAATTCTTATCAACAAACAAGGTGTTAAGCGTAGGCGCATCAAAGCCCGTTAAAAACATCCCCACCACTATGAGCAGATCTATTTCTTGATTCTTCACGCGCTGAGCAAGGTCACGGTAGTAGTTCTGAAAGCCATTACTGTCCACGCCATAGTTAGATTTAAACATGGCGTTGTAATCTTTAATCGCGGCGCTCAAAAACTCTTTTGCGCTGCTGTTCATGGCACTGACTTCAAAACTCTCATCTAAAATATCACCAATGGCGTCCTGCTCTTCATTGGCAGCAAATGAGAAGATAGTTGCAATGCGCAGAGGTTTACTTGTAGGTCCATTCTCAGCCTCGGCCTGCAATGTTTTGAAGGTTTCATAGTAGGCTTTCGCCGCATCAACACTACTGACCGCAAACATGGCGTTAAACCCTTTGGCGCCAGAATAGGCTCGATGTGTTTTCTGGTTAAAATGGCTCAGAATATACTGCGAGATTTCACCAATGCGCATTGGATGTAAGAAGGCTTTCTTATTCTCCGCCGCACTAAGCTTCTTATCATCCTGCTCAGTCTCAATGCTCTTAAATTGCGGACGAACATCGTTATAGTCCACTTTGAACTTGAGTACTTTTTCATCACGAATGGCGTCAGTGATCACATAMGTGTGCAACTGCTGGCCAAACACGYYRCCCGTGGTTTCWGCRCCCARKGCRTTTTCTGGGAAAATKGGCGTACCKGTRAAGCCAAACTGGTAGTACTTTTTGAATTTCTTCTTCAGGTTTTTCTGCGCYTCACCGAACTGGCTTCGATGACACTCATCAAAAATAAARACRACTTGCTTGTTGTATATAGCTAAATCGCTTTCGCTTTTGATTAAGTTGTTGAGCTTTTGGATTGTGGTGACGACAATCTTGTTATCGTCTTTATCCAGGTTACTCTTAAGCCCTGCGGTACTGTCTGAACCGTTCACACTATCAGGCGAGAACCGCTGATACTCTTTCATCGTCTGATAGTCGAGGTCTTTTCGGTCCACCACAAARAAGACTTTATCGATACAGTCTAAATCGGTGGCCAAACGTGCCGCTTTAAAGCTGGTGAGTGTTTTRCCWGAACCCGTRGTGTGCCAAATGTASCCACCGCTCTCTGGCTTAGCCCAGTYYTTAGCGTTAAACGCGCTCTTTATCTTCCATAAAATGCGCTCAGTAGCCGCAATTTGGTAAGGGCGCATTACAAGTAAGGTATTGCTGACGTCAAACACCGAGTAACGCAAGATCACTTCAAGCAAGGTCTCTTTCTGGAAAAAAGTGGCGGTAAAGTCTTTTAAATCCTTGATCAGCGTATTGTCTGACTTCGCCCAGTTCATCGTAAAATCGAAGCTGTTTTTGTCGCGCTTGGTGGTATTGGCAAAATAGCGCGTGTCGGTGCCATTAGAGATCACAAAAAGCTGCAAGAACTTGTACAASGAGTTCTCTGCATTAAAGCTYTCTTTGCTGTASCKATGWATTTGATTAAACGCCTCACGGATCGCCACACCACGCTTTTTCAGTTCGATTTGCACCAAAGGCAAACCATTGATCAAAATCGTCACATCGTAACGGTTGGCATGGCTTCCCGTTTGCTCAAACTGCTTAATGACCTGCACTTTGTTACGAGCAATGGTCTTCTTATCAAACAGGTAGATGTTTTCTATATGGCCATCATCAAAGACAAAATCGAAAATATAGTCACTGTGCACTTTGCGAGTTTTATCAAGAATATTGTCGCTTGGTGTGTTCAGGTATTGCTCGCAAAAGCGAGCCCACTCGGCATCGGTAAAYTCGACCTTATTAAGGGCTTGTAGCTGCTTGCGYACATTCGCCAGCATGGCATCGGGCGTGGTTAGTGCCGATAAATACTCATAGCCCTGGTTGCTTAGGTCCTGAATCAGCTCACGTTCTAAATCACCTTCGCTTTGAAAGCTTTCGTTAACCTGCCACTCTTTAGTGTATTTATCTAACACAATAAAGTTATTGGATTCTGCCACCGCTTTATAAGTCGTCATTCGTTTACATCCTTTTTTGTTAGCCGTGGTGTTTTCCAAAATGGAACCAGCCACTGCATCGCATTATTCAGTGACTTGCCAATGGCCGGTTTTATCTGAACCTACCCGAGTTAACCTGCCTTCTTTTTGTAGTTTGCTAATGGCGCGACCAATGGTTCTMACGTCTTTATTCAAGGTATCGGCGAGTTGTTGTCGGGTTAGCTCGGGCGTGTTACTGAGCAATGCTAAAATAGCCTCAGGCGTTTTAAGGCCCGTTACATTGATAAGGGTATTTACAGGGGCGTTTTTACCTTCTCTTAGAGGGGCACTTACAGAGGCGTTTTGCGCGAGTGTTTGCTGAATAACCGACAACATAAAATGAATAAACGGCGTACTGTCTGCTTGGTTATCGGCCTGCTCAAGGGCGTGATAATAGGCTTGCTGATGGTCTTTAATCACACTTTCTAG
>NZ_JAKKRO010000119.1:0-3326 GCF_025654235.1 Shewanella sp. SM32
TTCGACCTAACTCAGTCAAGGTCAGTGTCTTACATTCAATCAGTGCCTTAGAGGCCAGCATCAAGCTGTTTAATCGTTTTAGGTGAAGTTCTGGGCAGTATTGGTGTAAAGAATGTTGTAGGATATTGGCTTCGCGCATCTTGTTGTCCAAGTGTAGTTTTTAGCGAAACCATTTGATCATGCAACAAGATGCGCTTCCACCCTAATTTGATGATTTATTTGTAAATCATCAGGGGATTCTTCAGCACACCGCGTTCAATATAAAGTTCAGATTTTAATAAATCCACCATAGCGACATCAGTGTAACGTTTTACTTTTAAAGAATAAAAACACTTTACGATTGGATGTAGCGCATCCCTATCTTTCGAGGCCCAAACAATACCAACACGACCATCCGATAATTCAACTAAGGAACCCACAGGGTAAACACCAATACAACGAATAAACTCATAGACCAATTCTTGATCCAAATGGAATGGCGTCAGACTGAGTAAAATTTTAAAGGCCGCGGCAGGGCTCATAGCCTCTTTATAACATCGCGTCGCTGTCAAAGCATCGAAGATATCAACGATACAACTCATACGGCCATGGCGGGGGATTTCATCACCCTTCAAACCCCTTGGATAACCTCTGCCATCTAACTTTTCGTGGTGCATTAAGCAGATATCTTTACTGATCTGTGACAATCCATTAGTTTCGTTCATAATTTCAAGCGCATACACTTGATGCAGCTTCATATGTTCAAACTCTTCTGGTGTCAATTTACCCGGCTTGTGCAGCACTTTATTGTCGACTTTAATCTTGCCAATATCGTGTAAAATCCCGCCGACCGCCATTTCCCGTAGCATGACGCGATCTAGCTTTAAGTATTTACCAAAGGTAACCAGTAGAAAGGCAACATTCACTGAATGTTCAAGTAGATAGGCATCTTTTGAACGGAGTGCAGACATACATTTAAGCGCATCAGCATCCAACATCACTGACTCTATCATGGTATCGGCCAACGCTTCGAAGGGGGCAACTTCGATGGCTTTACCTTCGAAGGTCTCAGATAAGACTTTACGAATGAGGTCTTTCGCTTCGGTAAGCATGACTTTAGCTTGAGCTTGTTGCTTATCGCGGCTAATGAGCGCTTTTTTATTGTCAGTTTGATTATCGTTAGTGATTTTTTTCTTTAACCCACAATGTTCAGCCGAACGATCAGCGTCTACCCAAACAAATTTAATACCACTTTTAGCTAACTTTAAAATCGCATCCTTGTGTTTAATTTGTCCTGCATTTGCAATAGCAAGTTGACCTTTATCATTTTTGTCTATGGCACTGACAAACATACCCAATGTCAGCTGTGACACTGGTAATTTGATGAGTTCAACTGATTCTGCCGACTCACTCATATCTACAACCCCAAGGATGATGTGCCTGAATAAAATATCAACTTAACCATACGACATTAAAGCGACTTACGCTCAAATGTTCTGTTGTTATTTTTGATTATTATAGAACAGACGTGAGGGGCATTCTAAGACGAGGATTAGAAAATCACCATAGACTTTCTTGGTAAATAAAGGGGCTTAAACAAGATACGATGAAATCAGAGCTTAAGGTGTCGATTAGACTCATTTCAATCTCTCATTATTTCAACAAATGCCTAATAGCTAGGCATTCAAAACCAGCGACCCTCACGCGCGAAAAGCTCACAACTACCCCACATAACGCTCAGCCATTTCAGTTGACTCTTCCACCAATAAACCATTGCGTAAACTCAGTTGCCGTGACACTGCACTGTGTTCAATGCTTCTGTGAGTACTGAGCAAAATAGCGCAACCTTGGGAGCTTAACCGCTTTAGCAAGTACCACACTTTGCCGTAGTAATGCTTATCCATCCCCGCCAATGGATCGTCCAAAAGCAGCACCTTAGGGCGTAGGCAGGCGAGTGACGCTAAGGCAATCAAGTGCTGTTGGCCGTAAGATAATTTGTGGGGCGACAGATGGGCTAAGCTAAATAAATCCAACTCGTCCAACATTTGCACCGCTCGCTCTTTGGGGAGTTCAAAGCGCCTAAGGCTAAACTGCATTTCGGCTAGTACGTTAGACTCGAATAATTGTCGACTCGGCCTTTGCATCAACAGTCCCAATTCAGCGCCATAAATCCCCAATTTAGGTCTTCGCCCTAGCACTTTAAGGGGAAGACGCTGCCTTAAACTGTGCACGCCCGCTATAGTTTTCAATAGACTCGTTTTACCAGAGCCGTTGTCGCCCACTAAGGTCACTATCTCCCCCGCCTGTAATTGGAATCCTTGCGGACACGCAAATAACGTGGGACAAGCATCGAACCCAAAATCAAAGGCTTCGGCACTGACCAAGACTTTGCCTAAATGCTCAAATTTAGCTTGATGTCGCCACGCAGGCGCTTCAATTTGCGGCGCATCGCTCACTGTATAGATGCCTTCGGACAACTTGCCTGCCTCTAACTGCCAATAATGCTGAATAATCTCGGCGAATGCCGAGGCGTTATGCTCAACCAATACTAGCGCCATACCATCTTGGATAAGATTGCGAAGCACGACCAGCAGCTCACTCACACCGTGGTCATCGAGTTGTGCCCAAGGTTCATCGAGCAGCAGTAAATGCGGCTCTGATACTAGTTGGGCGGCAATCATTAAGCGATATTTTTGACCGAGGGAAAGCGTGCTGACTTGGGTATCGAGGCGCAGATACAAGCCCACACGCCGCAGTGCTAATTGCACTTTAGGTAGCATTTGCTCGGCGGGAATACCGAGGTTTTCTAAGGCGAGAGCCACCTCGGCACCAACGGTTTGCCTTAGTAGCTGAGTTTGTGGGTCTTGCATTACCAGACCCGTAACCAATTGAGGATAACGCCAGATGTCACCTTCATGCGGGCGATTTAACACGCCCGCCAGTAGGTTTAGCAGACTCGATTTTCCTGAGCCCGTAGGACCGCTCACGCAATGGCATTGGCCTGTACCAATCGCCAAGTTAATTTCCTGTAATACCGTCGGTAACTGGCTGCCATAGTTGAAGCTAACGCCTTCGAGATCTAAGAGTTTCATGCTATATCCTGAAGAATCCCCTGATGATTTACAAATAAATCATCAAATTAGGGTGGAAGCGCATCTTGTTGCATGATCAAATGGTTTCGCTAAAAACTACACTTGGACAACAAGATGCGCGAAGCCAATATCCTACAACATTCTTTACACCAATACTGCCCAGAACTTCACCTAAAACGATTAAACAGCTTGATGCTGGCCTCTAAGGCACTGATTGAATGTAAGACACTGACCTTGACTGAGTTAGGTCGAAAT
>NZ_JAKKRO010000120.1:0-4168 GCF_025654235.1 Shewanella sp. SM32
GGTAGTGTTCAAATTTCTGTGTCATTTCTTTAAAATAAACCCAAAAGAGATGATTTATGACTGCACCTACATTTGATATCAATGCCGCCATTCAAGCTTTGCGTGAAGGCCAAGACCTCACGGGCAAGGATGGTATCCTCACCCCTTTGATTAAACAGCTTACTGAAGCCGCGCTTAATGCCGAACTTGAGGAGCACCTCGCCACCAGTACCTCTGCCAACCGTAAGAACGGTAAAACAACCAAAACCATCAAAAGTCTTGTCGGTAATTTTGAGTTAACCACCCCAAGGGACAGGGCTGGCACCTTTGAACCCCAGTTAGTTAAAAAGCACCAAACTCAGTTAACCGATGAGATGGAACGCAAAATCATTGCCTTGTTTTCCCTTGGCACTAGCTATCAAGATATTCGCGCCCACATCGAAGATATGTACGGTATTGCGGTCTCTAACGGCAGCATCAACGCTATCACTGACAAGCTATTACCTGAGCTTCAAGCCTGGCGGGAGCGGGATTTAGAAGCCCTCTATCCTGTGCTGTGGCTCGATGCTATTCATTATAAAATTAAAGAGAACGGCCGTTTTATCAGTAAAGCCATCTACACCATTTTGGCGCTTAATGTCGAAGGAAAAAAAGAGTTGTTGGGTTTGTACCTGTCCGATAATGAAGGCGCTCACCACTGGTTAAGCGTGTTGACTGACCTTTATAATCGCGGCGTCAAAGACGTGCTCATTGCCTGTGTTGATGGGCTTAAGGGCTTCCCTGAGGCCATAGCAACCATTTATCCAAAGACCGAAGTGCAGCTGTGTATCATTCACCAAATTCGAAATTCAATGAAGTATGTTGTCTCTAAAAATCAGAAGGCGTTCATGGCGGATTTAAAGTGTGTTTATAAAGCGGCAACCCTTAATGCTGCTGAGCTAGCGCTCGATGAGCTTGAGGCTAAATGGGGCGATAAATACCCTGTAGTGATTAAATCTTGGCGTAACAAATGGCCGCTACTGTCAGTTTATTTCCGCTATCCAGACTATGTCCGGACAGCCATTTACACCACTAACGCAGTGGAAGCAGTGCATCGTCAGTTTAGAAAACTGACCAAAACCAAGGGCGGCTTTGCCAACGAGAACAGTTTACTTAAGCTGCTTTACGCGGGTATATTAAAGGCCTCCGAACGCTGGAGTCACCCTGTTCAGAATTGGAATTTGACGCTATCGCAGCTATCAATCCACTTCGAAGGCCGTTTGGACGAATATATCGATCTGTGAAACTAACCTGACACAGAATTATGAACACCCTCCGCTGATGTCTTCCGCTTGATAAGCCTCATCAAAAAATCCAAAGTCTTCACCTTCGATGGCAATATCACGTGCCATTTCATCTTCAAAAAATCCAAAACCCAGATCTTCTGCCGCCACTGCTGCGGTGAGTGTTGCATTTATGGTGGGAGTGCTAGCGACGTCTGTGCCATTACGTATCGCAACTGATGAACTAAAAGGCTCACCATTTAACGCTGCAACCAACTGGCTTTTACTGTATTCGACCTCCTGCCAATCAATCTGCTCTTCTTCGCGGTACAAGCTCAAGATATGGGATAACGTGTCCACAGTACTCAGCAGTAAATCGATAATAGATGACGTTAATTTGAAGTTACCCTTACGCGTTTTATCCAGCAGGTTTTCCATCACATGGGTGACACTGGTTAATGCAGTAAAACCAAAAATACCACTGCCGCCTTTTATAGAATGTGCAGCACGGAAAATGGTGTTCAGTTCTTCAGGATCGGGAGAAGCAAGGTCCAATGCCAATAGCAATTGTTCCATATTTTCAAGATGTTCATGACTTTCTTCAAAAAAGACCTGATGGAACTCGGCCATATTGATGGACATAGCGCACCCCGTTGCAGTTAACCCAGCACTTTAGCCGTAATAGCCAACAACTTTTGAGGATCAAAGGGTTTTACCATCCATCCCGTCGCACCCGCGGCTTTCCCTTGGGCTTTCATGTCATCGCCCGCTTCCGTGGTGAGCATAATGATCGGCGTACGCATAAATGCCGACATAGCACGTAAGGATTTAATTAAGGTCAGCCCATCCATTCGAGGCATGTTTTGGTCTGTCAGAATGAAGTCAAATCTCTGCCCATTACAGATATCGAGGGCTTCTCGACCATCTTTGGCCAGTACCACTTGATAATTAGCCGATTTAAGGGTCGCTTCGACCATTTGTCGAATCGCTGCGGAATCATCAACAATTAATATTCTTTTACTCATGCGCTATTCCATTATGACTTTAGTTATATTCCCTGGCGGTACTAATTCGTATGTCTTAGATAATGTTTTCACCAGCGATAGACCGCGCCCAGACAACTGAGGAATGTCCGCCATCAAATTTTCATCACCCTCAAAGCCTTTGCCACTGTCAGCCACGCTAATATGTAATTCATCCTGCGATGAACGCCAGATGATGCTCACTTTTACCCAATCATTTTCCGTGAGCCTATCTGCAAAACTGTCCCTAATACTATGGTACAGTTCGAAGCCTTCTGGATCATTTTTTAGTCGAGAATCTAATTTTAGTACACCATGATCAATAGCGTTGCTAAATAACTCTGCGACAACAGTAAAAACCCGTTGACAGAAATTAGTCGCAAATCCCAATATGCTGAGAAACTGATTCAATGAACTTAAATAATCAGCGCTGAGTAACATAGGCCCTGCAATGCTGACATCCCAGCAGAACTCACCATCCATAATGGCTTTAATACGATTGACATCACGATCTTGATGCCAAGTGTTTAATCGTTCGAAATCTAAGGTACAAATAGTGATGTCATCTGCAATATTTTCAGCAGAACAGTACTCATTCATATTGTTCTCTAAATATTTGACTAGACCACCTGACAAATGAATAAATAGATCTTTTAATTTATCAATGCCAAATGGATTGCCGTCATGGGTATATTGCTCTATTAAACCATCACTAAAAAGGCAAGCATGCCCATGGGATGGTAAATCAACCGTAACAATATCCGCTATAAAAGTATGCGGAGGTAAAATACCAAGGGCCATATTTGTCGATTTAAATTTATCGATGAATTGATTACTGACTGAACGAGAATGGTCAGTTTCTTTAATATTGTTGTTTGTTAAACAGTCAATTCCACCCGTTTGAATATACACGGGGGGCATACCACCATTCCAAATGTGTAATTTATTACGATTAAAATCGGCTTCTAAAATAATACAGGCAACAAATCTGTCTTCAGGGTTTTCTCGGTGGAGCTTAGCATTCAGTTCATAAATAAACGTAACTAAAGAAAATCCCTTTGAAACCATGGCCCTAAATGTACTGGCAACACGCATGATGGGCATAGCTGCACTCAGGCCATGACCCGTTGAATCGGCGAGAATTAAGAAGAAATTGCCATTAGGTGCTATGCCATTGAGGATAATATCACCGCTAAAATTGGCACTGGCTTGGCAGTAAGTATGTACAAAATCAAAGTCAGTATTATCAATATTGACTAAGTGTTCAAATAAATGCCGGGCCATGTGTTCTTCTCTGGCCTTTTCATAAAGCATTTTCTCAAGTTCAATTCTTTGATGCTCTACTTTATGCTGAAGTTGCACCCGGGTAAGTAAACATTCAACCTTGTACCAAAATATTTCAACATTTATCGGTTTAACAACAAAATCCAAAACCCCCATTCTAAAACAGGCTAACACGGATTGATTTTCTTTTGTCTCGCTCATGACTATAACAGGTGTTTCTTTTTTATCCTTATTCAACTTATCCAGTAACGCCAGTGCGGTACCATCCTTTAACCAATAGTTAATCAGAATTAAATCAACCGTATTTTGTGTTATTTCAAATAAACCTTCTTCTAGATCACTACAAACAATGACGTTGTAACCTTTGCTATGAATAAAGTCACTGATCCTTTGACTCGCAATAGCGTCATCATCGATAACTAAAATAAAATTTTCCGGCTGAGTAAGCGATACCATAATGAGTGTTACTCTATGATGTAGATTTTCTGCATATTGGCAATACTAAGGATTTCATTCGCCTGACCATGTGCACCTTTTACAGACGTAGAAATATGTAACTCCTGCGCCTTACGATGCAGCAGTACCATCATGCCTAAAGCAGAACTATCGAGGTAAAGCACT
>NZ_JAKKRO010000013.1:0-93590 GCF_025654235.1 Shewanella sp. SM32
TGGTACTACGTCTTACGATTTAAGCAAATTTAACGGAAGTATGAAGGATTTAGCTACTGCTATTGGAAAGGATGGCTATTCTGCTTCCTATGATTCAAGCACTAATAAACTGAGTATTTCAGCGGATGGAGTTGCAGGGATTAAGGCTGTAGGCCCTGCAGGTGGCACCTTAACAATGGCAACGGTTACCAATGGAGTTGCAGGTGCATCAGATACTGTTGATGCAGGCGGTGTGGTTGTAAACTCTGAATTGAAATTCTCTTCAAGTGCTGCGTTTACTGTGACAGGTACCTCTGCGGCAATTACTGGTGCGGGAACAACATCAACCCTTGCGTCCGTAAAAGAGGTTGATATTGGCACTGCTTCAGGTGCGCAGGATGCTTTAGCTGTTATTGATGCTGCAATTGCAGGTATTGACTCTCAACGTGCTGATTTAGGTGCAGTACAAAACCGTATGAACTTCACCATCAATAACTTGGGTAACGTACAAACTAACGTAGCAGATGCCCGTAGTCGTATTCAGGACGTTGACTTTGCTAAAGAAACTGCAGATATGACGAAGAAACAGATTCTGTCTCAGACATCTTCTGCGATGTTGGCACAAGCCAACCAATTACCACAAGTTGCCCTGTCATTGCTGTAATTATGATTGGCGGTTATCTCATACTGAGATGATTGACAGCTAAGTGTTTGGCACTGAGAGGGGAGGTTCGTTTAGACCCTTCCCTTTGTGCATTAAATGGTCAGTTTAGTGTTGTTAATAAAGTGATTATTAGTCAATAACGTTTAGCAGCACCATCCATATAGAGTAGTAAGCGGATTAGTAAATGTTTGAAGATAAAGCTTAAGCGTGTAGCTTTGCGCTTCATCTGTGAGGTTAGTACTTTCTAGCAGTACCAGAGTACATCAGTCAGTGTGACTAAGAGGGTGCCATGATGGATATTAATTCAGTTAGTACATCTAATGTATTGGGGTTGAAGACTGAGCTTAAATTAGCTCCTTCACAATCTCTTCAGCAAGAGTCAAGTGGTTCAATAAAGCCTTTGTTTGGCGAATCAAACAGCGTGAACATGCTAGAAGATGGCGAGTCTACAAAAGATACTAAAACGAATGTTGAGCAGTTAGATAAGGTTGCGAGTGACCTGACGGATATGGTAACTATGATGCGTAAGGGATTAGCATTTAAAGTTGATGCGAGTTCTGATAGGCCCGTTGTCAGTGTTATGGATATAGACTCTGGCGAAGTGCTGCGACAAATTCCCAGTGAAGAGGCGCTTGCTTTGGCTGAAAAACTGTCTGAAGTGACAGGTGCATTAATAAAAACAGAGGTTTAAGTCGTAGTTTTTTAATATGCATTCATGAGAGGTTCAGTCTAGAGTGGTAAGCCATTCATATTAACTGAAGTCTTGGCGTGAATTTTGCTGTATTAATACTATTAACTATACGTATTGGTAAGTTTTTAGACGCAGATCAGAGGTGGATATGGGATTAACATCATTAGGTGTAGGTACTGGCATGGACATCGGCGGCATTGTAACCGCTCTAGTTAATGCAGAAAAAGCGCCTAAAGAAGCTAAATTCAATGCCGAAGAAGGTAAGATAAATACTCAGATCTCTGCTCTGGGGGCATTGAAAAGTGCAATGTCTGATTTCTTAGAGAAAATAAAACCTCTATCTGATGCTAAAACCTTTACAGGTTTTAAGAGTACGCTTTCCAATAAAGACTTTATGACCGCAACAGTTGACCCGACTGCAGTGGCTGGCAATTATAAAGTCATTGTTGAACAGTTGGCTGAAAGTCATAAATTAGGTTCTACAGCAGTTACAGATGTTACGGCTCCAATAGGAAGTGGCTCATTAAGTCTGACAGTGGGAAGTGAGAGCTTTAATGTTGCGGTTGGTGCAGATGACTCTCTGCAAGACATTATGAAAAACATCAATGCTTCTAAAGATAATGTTGGAGTGACTGCGACTATTATTAAGGGCGACAATGGTGCTCAGTTAGTGCTTACATCCAACAAGACTGGCGAGGATAATGTAGTGCAAGCATCTGCCACGGATGACGCTGGAACTGCATTATCTGATACATTTACTATGACAGAATTACAACCTGCAAAAGATGCAATTTTGTATGTTGATGGCTTAAAAGTGACCTCTGATTCAAACGAAGTAAAGAATGCGATTACTGGCATCAACTTAACATTGACGGATGCTAACAAAGATAAAACAACGACACTCAAAATTGAACCTAATCGTGACTCTTCGAAAACAGCCATCAAAGATTTTGTTAATTCATACAATGAGTTAATGAAAACGATGTCTAGCATGTCAGGTTATGATCCAAAAACTAAGAAAGCAGGTGTATTGCAGGGTGATTCTGTTATTCGTGGTGTTCAAAATCAGATGAGAAGCGTGTTGTCATCAACGAGTGGTGGTGATAGCTCTATGATGTTAGCGAATCTGGGTATAAAAACCACTCAGACGGGTAGTCTTGAAATTGATGATAAAAAGCTTGATGAAGTGCTAAGTAAAGATATTAATGCCGTATCCGACTTTTTTTCAGCGGAAAAAACTGGGTTTGGTACACGAATGAAAGATGTTACTGACTCCTATGTAAAAACTGGGGGGATTTTAGATAGTCGAGATGAAAGTTTAGATACTCAACTTTCTCGTATTACCGATAGCCGTGAGACTCTTACCTTAAAAATGAAGGCCTATGAAGCTAGGTTATTAAAGCAGTACAATGCTATGGATTTGATTGTTGGCCAGATGAACGCTCAAGGTAGTATGCTAACTCAGCGACTCGACTCTCTTCCAGGGCTTGTGAGCAAACGATAATATTTTATCAGCCAAATTGTCCCTACCGTAAGATAGATTTACACGATGTTTGCCAGTTTTTGGATTTTATGAGTTTTTTATCTAAAGTGGCAGAGTAAGAGATTCTATATATGCATCATAGCCAAATTAATACACAGAATGTTGTTAGCACATTAGATTCTCTTAATGAGCAAATGAATGAAATCATTAGACAAGTGACTACATTATCAATAGATAATGAAAATATTGATTTTTTGGTATTAAAATTGCAAGAAATTGTTGGCCAGCGTCAATTATTACTTGAGGCTTTGGTTGCAGATGAGCAATTTGTTGACAGAGATTATTTGCAGTTACAGTTTTCATTAACTCAAGCATGTACAGAGAAAGCCAATGTTTTCTTACTGGACAGGCAAGCTCTATTGCATGCTGGTAGTAATAGTCAACGTCATATCAATGTATACAAGTCGATAGATGCAAATAGGTAGGTACTAATATGAGAGGTTCATTACAGTCATATCGTAAGGTTTCTTTAGAAAGTGAAATAGCAGTGGCATCCCCTCACCGCATTATTCAAATGATGTTTGCTGGTTTGCTTGAGCGTTTGGCTCAGAGTCGATATGCAATAGAGCAGCGTGATTTTGCAAAAAAAGGGCTTCTTATTGGTAAATCGCTAGGGATTATCGCGGGGCTGAATAGCTGCCTAAATATGGAAGCTGAAGGCAGTGTTGCTTACAATCTCAGTAATTTATATGATTTTATGTTGCGCCGTATTTCAGAGGCGAATTTGAATAATGATGTTCAAGCGATTGATGATGTAAGTGACTTAGTTCGTACTCTAAAAGAGAGTTGGGATGCAATTCCTGCAGATAAACATAATATTTCTGCGCATTCTGAAGCGGGTTAATATCTTATTTCGTTATTAAAAATAGACGCACTGGTTGCGTCTTTTTTTTGGCTTAAAGTCAAAGTATTGACGTTTTAGACTAGAATCATGATGTAAATGAACTAAAATCAATTCAGTTTGGCATAAACCTCATCTGAGGCTTGCTTCTCGTCTGCTGATAATACAATATTCATCACAAGTAGTGATGGTGGCACAGATTGTTACATTGAATTTGTTAAGCTTTTACAGCAACTAATCATAAATAATTAATGCGAATTAATACATATTAGAGCTTTACGGCCTACTGAATGATGCAAACAGATCAACGAATTTTACTTATCGGCCCTCCATCAGAGCGATTAAATCGCCTGTGTTGCATTTTGGATTTTTTAGGTGAGCAATTTGTACAAATTGACACCGAAAAATTAAGTGCTAGCCTCCAAGATACCCGTTTTCGAGCTTTAGTTATCCTAACTGATGTTATGGATGCTGATGGGCTTAAAAACATCGCAGGTCAACATCCATGGCAACCTATGCTGTTGCTTGGCAATGTTGACGATCTGCAAGTGTCTAATATTCTTGGACATATAGAAGAACCTTTAACGTATCCTCAGCTCACTGAATTATTACACTTTTGCCAAGTATTCGGTCAAGTTAAACGGCCTCAAGTCCCTACTAGTGCGAATCAAACAAAGTTATTCCGAAGCTTAGTGGGACGCAGTGATGGTATTGCGAATGTGAGACACTTGATAAATCAAGTAGCAACATCTGAGGCAACTGTGCTTGTTCTGGGTCAATCAGGTACAGGTAAAGAAGTGGTCGCCCGTAATATCCATTATTTGTCTGAGCGCCGTGATGGTCCGTTTATCCCTGTTAACTGTGGTGCGATACCGCCTGAGTTATTAGAGAGTGAGCTATTTGGTCATGAGAAAGGGTCATTTACTGGGGCAATCTGTTCTCGTAAAGGCCGTTTTGAATTAGCTGAAGGTGGTACACTATTTCTCGATGAAATAGGAGACATGCCACTACAAATGCAAGTTAAATTACTCCGTGTGCTGCAAGAGCGGGTATTTGAGCGCGTTGGTGGTACTAAGACAATTAATGCTGATGTACGCGTAGTTGCTGCGACACATAGAGATTTAGAAACCATGATCAGCGTTAATGAGTTCCGTGAGGATCTTTATTACCGCCTAAACGTATTCCCGATTGAAATGCCCGCGTTGTGTGATCGCAAGGACGATGTGCCTTTGCTATTACAAGAGTTAGTTAGCCGAGTCTATAACGAAGGCCGTGGTAAGGTGCGTTTTACGCAGCGTGCGATAGAGTCGCTGAAAGAACATGCTTGGTCGGGCAACGTGCGCGAGCTGTCTAATTTAGTCGAACGCCTCACCATTTTATATCCGGGTGGACTGGTCGATGTTAACGATTTACCTGTCAAATATCGCCATATCGATGTGCCCGAATATTGTGTAGAGATGAGTGAAGAGCAACAGGAACGTGATGCTTTAGCTTCTATCTTTAGCGATGAAGAGCCGGTTGAAATCCCTGAAACGCGTTTCCCTAGTGAGCTGCCGCCTGAAGGTGTGAACCTTAAGGATTTGTTAGCAGAACTAGAAATAGACATGATACGTCAGGCGCTAGAGCTACAAGATAATGTCGTAGCTCGCGCTGCTGAAATGCTTGGAATACGCCGTACAACGCTTGTAGAAAAAATGCGTAAGTACGGAATGACCAAAGATTAGTTTTCTATTTTATTGTTATATAAGTTGTTTTAACCTCTAAAGTTCAATTTCCAATTTGGCATAGATACTGCAGTCACCCCGTCATAAGCAATTTTTTGACGGAGTGACTATGTCAGCCAACCCACTAGCGCAAATTGAGTCATTCAAGCACACTAGCAAACAATGGAACCAACTGCGTGAGGCCGCGAATATGTCCAATCGAATGGAGCATATTTTACAGGCTATGCCATCCGGCGTGGTGATTATCAATGGCGACGGTATAGTCACGGATGCCAATCCGGTAGCAGTTGAATTACTTGAGCGCTCCTTATGTGGCGTTCGCTGGATTGATGTGATCCACAGTGCCTTTGCGCCGCAGGACGATGATGGCCACGAAGTGTCGCTGCGTAATGGCCGTCGCGTTAAATTAGCTATTACGCCATTGACGCCAGAGCCTGGTCAATTAATTGTGTTAACTGATCTGACTGAAACTCGGTTATTACAGAAAAATATCTCCCATTTACAACGTTTATCTGCACTGGGCAAGATGGTAGCAACTTTGGCTCATCAGGTGCGCACGCCTTTATCAGCCGCTTTGTTATATGCTTCAAATCTTGCGAGTCCTAAGTTATCCGATGCTGCTAAAGCGAAATTTCAACAAAAACTTGTTGATAGACTCAATGAACTCGAGCGGCAGGTTAACGACATGCTATTGATGGCGAAAGGCCGTCAGGATGAACTTGGAGATCTAATCTCGTTGGCTGAGGTTATCGACAATGTTTTGGCAAATTGTGAGCCAATAGCGGCAAAGCAAGGCTGTGACTTGTTATTTGATGATGCGTCAAGCAGCTCGATGTTAGCTAATTCCAATGCATTAAGCTCGGCGATTAATAATTTAGTCATGAACAGCATAGAAGCCGGAGCAACTGAAATTCGTATCCAAGCGAAGGAAGAGGGCGAACGGTTATTATTGAACGTCATCGATAATGGTAAAGGCTTAGACGCCACTATGCAGCAGAAGGTATTTGAACCTTTCTTTACGACTAAGTCGCAGGGAACTGGGCTTGGGTTAGCCGTTGTGCAATCTGTGGTGCGCAATCATGGGGGGCAACTGCAACTCAGTTGTGTACCGAATAAAGGCTGTACTGTGTCTTTAGTATTCCCACGGGCTAAATCCGCGGTGATATTACCTTTGGAGATTACCCATGTCTGAAGCAAAGTTATTGCTCGTTGAGGATGATGCTTCATTACGTGAAGCCTTGTTTGATACCTTAATGCTGGCTCAGTATGAGTGTGTTGATGTTGCCTCCGGTGAAGACGCTATTTTAGCCTTGAAACAACATCAGTTTGATTTAGTTATTAGCGATGTGCAGATGCAAGGTATTGGTGGTTTAGGTTTATTGAACTATCTGCAGCAGCATCATCCTAAGTTGCCAGTGCTGTTGATGACGGCCTACGCGACTATTGGTAGCGCGGTGAACGCTATAAAATTAGGCGCTGTTGATTATTTAGCTAAACCTTTTGCACCAGAAGTGTTACTCAATCAAGTCTCACGCTATTTGCCATTAAAACAAAATGTGGATCAGCCCGTCGTCGCTGATGAAAAAAGTTTAGCCTTATTAGCACTGGCTCAACGGGTTGCCGCCTCCGATGCCTCTGTCATGATCTTAGGTCCTAGCGGTTCGGGTAAAGAGGTTTTGGCCCGTTATATTCATCAACACAGTAGCCGTGCTAATCAAGCCTTTGTGGCCATTAACTGTGCCGCGATTCCCGAGAACATGCTCGAAGCTACCCTTTTTGGTTATGAAAAGGGTGCATTTACGGGGGCTTATCAAGCGTGTCCGGGGAAATTTGAGCAGGCTCAAGGTGGCACTTTGCTGCTCGATGAAATCTCTGAGATGGATTTAGGCTTACAAGCTAAGTTGTTGCGGGTTTTGCAAGAGCGTGAAGTTGAGCGTTTAGGTGGCCGTAAAACTATTAAATTGGATGTGCGCGTGCTTGCTACATCCAATCGTGATTTAAAGGCAGTGGTCGCCGCAGGGGGATTTAGGGAAGATCTCTACTATCGAATTAACGTATTTCCTTTAGCTTGGCCTGCGTTAAGTCAACGTCCTGCAGATATTTTACCTCTTGCGCGTCATTTACTGGCTAAACATGCTAAGGCATTGAATGTTGCCGATGTGCCTGAGTTGGATGAGAATGCGCGTCGACGTTTATTGAGTCATCGCTGGCCTGGGAACGTACGTGAACTCGACAATGTGATCCAGCGTGCTTTGATATTAAGAGCTGGTCAATTGATCACTGCCAATGACATTATTATCGATGCGCAGGATGTGATTTTAAGCGGTGAAGATCTAGACCCATTTTCTTCTGAGCCAGACGGTTTAGGTGAAGAGCTCAAAGCTCAAGAACATGTGATTATTTTAGAGACCCTTAATCAATGCCAAGGAAGTCGTAAGTTAGTCGCCGAAAAGCTAGGAATTAGCGCACGAACCCTAAGATACAAGATGGCAAGGATGCGTGATATGGGGATCCAACTGCCAAATTAGTCTATAAATTCAAGTTATCATCACGCAGCCTCCACATTGAGTGTGAGGCTGTATTTATTAAAACACACAACTGCAAAAGTGGCTCATTTCATCCAAAATCCTTAGATATTGGCATCTTCTTATCCCGTCAATTTATTATCAATCACGACCATCTGAAAACTTGGCCGTTATTTTGCATTGTCCCGTTATCGGTATTTTGATCGTCAAGAATTCGACGACTGGGAGCTCAGCATGCAAATAGGCGCAAATTCATTCCTGCAGGAAATGCAGAAACTCCAAGGCGAAATAACGCCGTCGTTTGGCGTTCAGCCAAATATCATGCAACAAGTGAATAACACCAGTGGTGCGGACTTCGGTCAGTTACTCTCGCAAGCCGTCGGCAATGTCAGCGGCTTACAGTCCGCATCGTCAAACCTCGCGACACGTTTAGAGATGGGTGATACTACCGTTTCTTTATCGGACACTGTGATTGCCCGTGAGAAAGCGAGTGTCGCTTTCGAGGCGACGGTGCAAGTGCGTAATAAGCTTGTCGAAGCCTACAAAGAAATAATGAGCATGCCTGTCTAGGCCAGTGAATAACCCAATTAGCAGGTACGAATCGTGAGTACAGAAATGATTGTCGGATCCAATTCCGGTTTAGCTGACCAAGGTGTTCAGCAAGAACATAAGTCAGGAATGATGGGAAATCTTGGTGGTGTCGATATGATGCGCCAAGTGACTATGATTTTAGCCTTAGCGATTTGTTTAGCCTTGGCGGTATTTGTCATGCTGTGGGCACAGGAGCCGGAGTATCGTCCATTGGGTAAAATGGAAACTCAGGAAATGGTTCAAGTGCTAGATGTACTTGATAAAAATAAAGTTAAGTACCAAATCGACGTGGACGTTATTAAAGTTCCTGAAGATAAATATCAAGAAGTCAAAATGATGTTGAGCCGTGCTGGTATCGACAGTCCTGCAGCCAACCAAGATTTTTTGAATAAAGACAGTGGCTTTGGTGTCAGCCAACGCATGGAACAGGCTCGTCTTAAGCATAGCCAAGAAGAAAACCTCGCCCGTGCGATTGAGCAACTACAAAGTGTCAGCCGTGCCAAAGTCATTCTTGCGTTACCTAAAGAAAACGTCTTCGCCCGCAATGCCTCTAAACCGAGTGCAACTGTGGTGATCAATACCCGTCGCGGTGGCTTAGGCCAAGGTGAAGTCGATGCTATCGTCGATATTGTTGCTTCTGCAGTACAAGGTTTAGAACCATCAAGGGTGACGGTAACTGACTCTAACGGCCGTTTATTGAACTCTGGCAGCCAAGATGGCGCGTCTGCGACGGCTCGGCGTGAACTTGAATTAGTACAGCAAAAAGAAGCTGAATATCGCACTAAGATTGAATCGATTCTGGTGCCAATTTTAGGTCCTGATAATTTTACCTCTCAAGTCGACGTCAGTATGGATTTTACTGCTGTTGAGCAAACATCAAAGCGTTTTAACCCTGATTTACCAGCACTGCGCAGTGAAATGACAGTTGAAAATAACACCACTGGCGGCTCTTCTGGTGGGATCCCTGGCGCGTTATCCAATCAACCGCCAATGGAGTCTAATATTCCAGAAGATGCAACAAAAGCGGCAGAGTCAGCAACAGCTGCAGCAGGTAATTCGCACCGCGAAGCGACCCGTAACTTTGAATTAGATACCACCATTAGCCATACCCGCCAGCAAGTTGGCGCAGTGCGCCGCATTAGTGTCTCAGTCGCGGTAGACTTTAAACCTGGCGCCGCTGGAGAAAATGGTCAAGTAGCCCGTGTTGCCCGTACCGAACAAGAACTGACCAATATCCGTCGTTTGCTTGAAGGCGCGGTTGGTTTTAGCTCACAACGGGGTGATGTGCTGGAAGTGGTAACCGTTCCCTTTATGGATCAATTGGTTGAAGATTTACCCGCACCTGAGCTTTGGGAGCAACCTTGGTTTTGGCGTGCGATTAAGCTTGGGATTGGTGCGCTAGTGATTTTGGTGCTGATTTTAGCTGTGGTACGTCCTATGCTGAAACGCTTAATCTATCCTGACAGTGTGAATATGCCTGAGGATGGCAGATTAGGTAATGAATTAGCCGAAATTGAGGACCAATATGCGGCTGATACGCTAGGGATGCTCAATACTCAAGAGGCGGAATACAGTTATGCTGACGATGGTTCAATTCATATCCCTAATCTTCACAAAGATGATGATATGATTAAAGCTATCCGTGCGCTCGTGGCGAATGAGCCTGAGCTCTCTACTCAAGTCGTGAAAAACTGGTTACAAGACAATGGCTGAGAATAAAACGAAAGAAGTGGCTCCTGCGGCCGCACCTGCCTTTAATATCAAAGATATTAGTGGCGTTGAAAAGACCGCTATTTTACTCCTCAGTTTGAGTGAGGCTGATGCTGCATCCATTTTAAAACACTTAGAGCCGAAGCAAGTGCAAAAAGTGGGTATGGCCATGGCGGCAATGGATGAGTTTGGTCAGGAAAAAGTTATCGGGGTACATAAGCTGTTTCTTGATGATATTCAAAAGTATTCTTCAATTGGTTTCAACAGCGAAGAGTTCGTCCGTAAAGCCTTAACCGCTGCGCTGGGTGAAGATAAAGCGGGTAATCTGATTGAACAGATTATCATGGGCAGTGGCGCTAAAGGTTTGGACTCGTTGAAGTGGATGGATGCGCGCCAAGTGGCGACCATTATTCAAAACGAACATCCACAGATTCAAACCATTGTTTTGTCTTATCTAGAACCCGATCAAGCGGCGGAAATTTTTGGTCAATTCCCTGAGAATACCCGCTTAGACTTGATGATGCGTATTGCAAATCTTGAAGAAGTGCAGCCCGCTGCACTGCAAGAGTTGAACGACATCATGGAGAAACAGTTTGCCGGTCAAGGTGGCGCCCAAGCTGCGAAAATGGGTGGCTTAAAAGCGGCCGCCAACATAATGAACTACTTAGATACGGGTATCGAAAGTCAGTTGATGGAAACCATGCGCGAGTCTGATGAAGAAATGGCGCAGCAAATCCAAGATTTGATGTTTGTATTTGAAAACTTAATCGATGTCGATGACCGCGGTATTCAAGCTCTGTTGCGTGAAGTGCAGCAAGATGTACTGATGAAGGCGCTCAAAGGCACAGATGATCAGCTGAAAGAAAAAATATTGGGTAACATGTCAAAACGTGCCGCTGAATTATTGCGTGATGATCTTGAAGCTATGGGCCCAATCCGTATCAGTGAAGTGGAAGTCGCACAAAAAGAAATCCTGTCTATTGCTCGTCGCTTAAGTGACAGCGGCGAAATCATGTTAGGCGGCGGTGGTGGCGATGAGTTCCTCTAATCCGAGCGACAATAAATTGTTGAATAAAGTCTTGAGCGAAGGAGATGTCGAATTTAGTCACTGGGCGCTGCCAGATGTGACTGAAGCCGATGATGATTCTATCTCAAATCTGTTCGGCCATTCGAATCATCAAGCCGCTAAGTCGACTACAGTGGAAAGTGTTTCTCCACCGACTATGGCTGAGATTGAAGACATTCGCGCCCAAGCCGAAGAAGAAGGCTTTAGCGAGGGTAAGCAGCAAGGGTATGAGCAAGGGCTAGAAAAAGGGCGTTTAGAAGGGTTAGAGCAGGGCCATACTGAAGGGCTCGCTCAAGGGCATGAGCAAGGATTAGAAACCGGTTTAGCCCAAGCAAAAATATTGCTCTCGCGTTTTGAAACCTTATTAGCCCAATTTGAAAAACCATTGCAATTGCTCGATGGCGATATTGAACTCTCGCTATTGAACCTGAGTATGACATTAGCGAAATCTGTCATTGGCCACGAATTAAAAACTCATCCAGAACAAGTGCTTTCGGCATTGCGCTTAGGTATAGAATCGTTGCCGATAAAAGAACAAACAGTCACAATCCGCTTGCATCCTGACGATGTTATTTTAGTCGAACAACTTTATTCCAGCGCTCAATTGACCCGCAGTAAGTGGGAACTTGAAGTTGACCCTTCCTTAAGTCCAGGTGACTGTATTCTCAGTAGTCATCGTTCTTTAGTGGATTTGACCCTCGCATCGCGTATCGATGCTGTATTTGAGTCCTTACGGAACCAACATGCTCACTTAAGTGACAAGCAGCGTCAACTGCAAGAGGCGATAGAGGTTGAAGATACCGCAAAACACATTGCTGCTTCTGAGGCTGTGGGATCAGAGCTTGATGATCAGGTTGTCGATACGGTTTCTCAACATGCTGAGGATATACAATTTGCCTCAAACACAGGTGAGCAATTAGAGGCAGAATCAGATGCAAAATCGCCAACATCAACTGCTGAATAGGCTTAATCATCATCAGGGTAAGGTGCCGCCATTTCGCGCAGTGGCCAGTGGTCAACTGGTGCGTGTTGTCGGCTTAACCTTAGAAGCAAGCGGTTGCCGTGCGCCTGTGGGCAGTTTATGTTCGATTGAAACCATGGTGGGCGAGTTAATCGCCGAGGTGGTCGGGTTTGATGGCGAACTATTATATTTAATGCCCATTGAAGAATTGCGTGGTGTATTGCCTGGTGCGCGGGTTGTGCCTTTGGGGGAACAAACTGGACTCAATGTTGGTTTATCCCTGCTAGGACGCGTACTCGATGGTAACGGCGTGCCTTTAGATGGTTTAGGCGCGTTGCAAACCGACCAACAAGCGCCAAGACATAGCGCTGCCATTAATCCTTTATCTCGCCGTGCCATTACTGAACCGCTGGACGTTGGCGTTCGCGCTATCAACGCTATGCTGACCGTGGGCAAAGGCCAACGTATGGGCTTGTTTGCGGGCTCAGGTGTCGGTAAGAGTGTGCTCTTAGGTATGATGACTCGCGGTACTACCGCCGACATTATTGTGGTTGGGCTAGTGGGTGAACGGGGCCGGGAAGTGAAAGAGTTTATTGAGGAAATTCTTGGTGAGAAAGGTCGAGCGCGTTCGGTCGTCGTTGCTGCGCCTGCGGATACATCGCCTTTGATGCGCCTTCGCGCCTGTGAAACCTCGACTCGTATTGCCGAATACTTCCGCGATTTAGGCTATAACGTTTTATTGCTTATGGACAGTTTAACGCGCTACGCCCAAGCGCAGCGTGAAATTGCTTTGGCTGTGGGTGAACCGCCTGCGACTAAAGGTTATCCGCCTTCTGTGTTTGCAAAATTGCCACGTTTAGTTGAGCGCGCCGGAAACGGTGGCCCTGGGCAAGGTTCAATTACGGCATTTTATACTGTGTTGACGGAAGGAGACGATCAACAGGATCCCATTGCCGATGCTTCGCGGGCGATCCTTGATGGTCACATTGTCTTGTCACGTTCGCTTGCGGATTCGGGGCACTATCCTGCGATTGATATTGAAGCTTCTATTAGCCGAGTCGCGCCTATGGTGATTTCCAATGAACATTTGGAGGCGATGCGCCGCGTGAAACAAACCTATTCTTTGTATCAGCAAAATCGAGATTTGATTTCTATTGGGGCCTATGCCCAAGGAAGCGATCCTCGCATTGATAATGCGATACGACTGCAGCCAGCAATGAATGCCTTTTTGCGACAAACCATGCGTGATGCATTTAGCTTTGCCGATAGCCAAGTCATGCTTGGGCAACTTGCTGCACAGTGCAAATAATGGCGTCATCGAATTAATCGAGGTCTAGTATGGCTAATGCCGATCCCTTGTTGTTAGTGTTAAAGCTTGCCAATGATGCCGAAGAACAAGCGGCGTTATTGTTAAAATCGGCGCAGTTAGAGTGTCAAAAACGGTTGAATCAACTCAGTGCTCTGAATAACTATCGCTTAGAATACATGAAGCAAATGCAATCCCAGCAAGGTCAAGCCATCAGTGCTAGTCACTATCACCAGTTTCACCGTTTTATTCGTCAGATCGATGACGCAATTATCCAGCAAAATCGCGTCGTAGCCGACGGTGAAAAGCAAAAAGAATATCGACAACAACATTGGTTGGAAAAGCAAAAAAAACGTAAGGCAGTAGAATTACTCTTAGCCAGTAAAGAGAAGAAGCGTCAAGTGGTTGAACAAAAAAGGGAGCAAAAAATGACCGATGAATTTGCTTCCCAGCAATTTTATCGCCGTCATCAACGTTAGTGAAATGATAGGCATCTTTACTGCTCGCGAGCCGGATAGGCTCTTTAGTTTTTTGTATTGATGGCATAAGCATCAATTTGACACCTCCCAGAGTTAATTCTTTTCGATATGCTGTCGTAAAACCTGATGTTTTGGCATCTTATTTGCTTTGATTTAGTCCATGACCCTGCAACCGCAGTGTTTAATTGACGTTTCTACCTAGCCATTTTCTTTTTTTGCTGGGTGATGTTTGGGAGCACTTATGCAACAAATGACCAATATCCTGTTAAGTAAAACAGGCAACTCTGCGGCCAATTCCGCTAAGACATCTTCCCAAGAGTCTAATAATGAAGACTTTTCATCTACACTTGCGTCAGTCACCGCTAGCTCATTTTCTATTTCTGCGTCTAAAAAAACCATTGCTAACACTGATGATACTGTGCAGGTTACCTCTGCGGATAAAGTAAAAGATGACGATATATCAACTGATGACGCCGACGTAAATCTCATTTTTGCCCAAATTAGCATGGCAAATGATATGAAGAAAACGGCATCAGATGGAGATAGTTTGCCGCTAGCATTTTTAAATGCTGAAGAAGATATAACTGGTGAAGAAAATATTGATACTTCATCAGCGTTATTAATCGGCTCAGCATTGGCATCTACTGTTTCTGCTGAGATTGAACTGGCATCAGATATAGATGCCGATGACGCGGGTTTTTCTGCTGAATTACAAAAGTTAGTTTCTACTAGCCCAGATATGGCAGCAATTTCAATCGCAGATGACGTGAAACCATCTTCTTTGACTGATAAGTCACTCGTACAAATTCTCCCCATAGACCCAAATATACTTGAAGTGTCAGCGGATAGTGATGCTGTGATTGATCCAAATTTGACCGATGACGCTTCAGAATTACCTTTAGAAGACACTGAGCTTGTCTCTGCCACTGAAGTCGGGGTGAGTATAGATGAGTCTTTAGTTGAGAATGAGGTCACACTTAATGCTGTGATTAATCAAGCGGGCTTAGCGAACAGTGCAACGATAAAGTCGGCAACCAACACTGCGGCAAAAGCAACGACTAGTAGCTCGACAGTGAATAGTCCCAATACGGCTAATATCGCGACCTCGGGAAATACTTTCGACCTGAATACCTTAGGCTCTTCAACTTCATCTGAACCATTAGATACAACATCTGTAACAGAAAGTGATCTTGATGGGAGTCCCAATTCCGATTTGGCTGCTAACCTATTACTGAAAGATGCTAAATTAACGGTTGCGATGGATATTCCCAGAGACGAAAGTTTTATGGATGATAGTAATACTTTCTCAGAACTTAAGTCGACATCATCCATACAGACACTCTCGATGTCACAATTAAATCGCCAAGAAACCATGCAAGTTCAGCTGTCATTGCGTCAAGGAGTAGAACAGCAAAACCAAATGCAGGAGATGATCCAACGATTTTCACCTGTAATGAAGCAGCAATTGATTACTATGGTGAGTCAAGGCATCCAACATGCGGAAATCCGGCTCGATCCCCCTGAGCTTGGGCATATGTTGGTAAAGATCCAAGTGCATGGCGACCAAACCCAAGTACAGTTCCATGTTACTCAGCCGCAAACGCGTGATCTGGTTGAACAAGCTATGCCAAGATTACGTGAGTTATTGCAAGAGCAAGGGATGCAGTTGGCTGACAGCCATGTTTCTCAAGGCGATCAAGGTGAGCGTCGGGAAGGTAGTTTCGGTGATGGCGGCAGTTCAAATGCGGCTGATATGGATGAAATCTCGGCAGAAGAGTTACATTTAGGTTTAAATCAAGCGATTAGTGTAACTTCAGGTATAGATTATTACGCTTAAGCAGGTAACCTATAGCAATGACTGACATAATTACGTTTCAAATAAAACTGTAATGAGTTTCCGCCTAAATTAAAGAGAATAGTGATGGCTAAGGAAGAATCGTTAGAACTTGAAAGTACTGAAGAGCCTAAGAGTAAGAAGAAACTATTTATTTTTGCTGGTGTAGGCGTTTTAGTCGCGCTGTTAATCGGTGGCGGTGTCTGGTTCTTTATGGGAAGCAGTACCGAAGAGGTTCCCGCCGTAGCAGCAGATAGTGCTGTTCAGGCTGAAGTACCAGCATCAGGAGAAGTAGCTACCGCATCATACGTGCCTATGCCACGTCCTTTTTTATTCAACTTACCAGGGCCTGATAGGGCTCGTTTAGTTGAGATTAAAGTGCAGCTTATGGTGCGTGGTACCGATGATGATGTGCTAACACAAAAACATATTCCGCTGATTGAAGATGCGCTTTTAACGACCTTTAGTGGTGCAGATGTGCAAAAGCTCAGCACGCAAGCGGGGAAAGATGAGTTACGGCAGTTAGCACTTTTGAGTGTGCAAAATACTCTACAGTCAGTAACTGGGCGTAAGGTTGTCGAGAAAGTACTATTTACCGGTTTTGTAATGCAATAATCCTTTAACTTCAGCACCAAAAGAGGCGAAGGCAATATAGTGAGTGATTTATTAAGCCAAGACGAAATTGATGCGCTATTGCACGGGGTTGATGACGTTGATGATGACGAAATTGACGCTGTTGGAGAAGATGCCCGTTCCTACGATTTCTCTTCCCAAGATCGAATAGTTCGTGGGCGTATGCCGACGCTGGAAATCGTGAATGAGCGTTTTGCGCGCCATTTGCGCATCAGCATGTTTAATATGATGCGCCGAGCGGCCGAAGTGTCGATCAACGGTGTACAGATGCTCAAGTTTGGTGAGTACGTACATACGCTTTTTGTTCCAACTAGCTTGAATATGGTGCGTTTTAGCCCACTCAAAGGCACAGCATTGATCACCATGGAAGCGCGACTGGTATTTATCCTAGTAGATAACTTCTTTGGTGGCGATGGGCGTTTCCATGCCAAGATTGAAGGGCGAGAATTTACGCCGACAGAAAGACGAATAGTGCAGTTACTGCTTAAGATTATATTTGAAGATTATAAAGATGCTTGGGCGCCCGTAATGGATGTTGAGTTTGATTATTTGGACTCTGAAGTCAATCCCGCCATGGCGAACATTGTTAGTCCTACCGAAGTTGTGGTGATTAATTCATTCCATATTGAAGTCGATGGAGGTGGTGGTGATTTTCATATCACTATGCCTTACTCCATGATTGAACCTATCCGAGAGTTACTCGATGCGGGTGTGCAAAGTGACAAGCAAGATACTGATATGCGTTGGTCACAGGCATTGCACGATGAAATCATGGATGTGAAGGTCGGGTTCGATGCCAATATTGTTGAACATGAATTAACGCTCAAAGAGGTTATGAATTTTAAAGCGGGCGATATTATTCCTATTGAGTTACCCGAGTTTATCATGATGAAAATCGAGGATTTACCGACATATCGTTGTAAAATGGGCCGTTCTAGAGATAACCTAGCGCTTAAAATATGTGAGAAAATCCCTCGGCCAGAGACAGTTAAATCTGAGCTGCAATTGGTGACGCGTAAGGGTAAATCTCGTGATATATCAGAATTATAAGGTGAAGTAAGATGAGCACAGACGATACGGATGATTGGGCTGCAGCAATGGCAGAACAAGCGTTAGAAGAAGCCAACGCAATTGAACTCGATGAGCTGGTTGATGATTCAAGACCTATTTCTAAGGCTGAAGCGGCTAAGTTAGATACAATTTTAGATATTCCTGTCACCATTTCGATGGAAGTGGGCCGTAGCTATATTAGTATTCGAAACTTATTACAACTTAACCAAGGTTCTGTGGTTGAGTTAGATAGAGTTGCAGGTGAACCGTTAGATGTGATGGTCAATGGCACGCTTATCGCTCACGGTGAAGTGGTGGTGGTAAACGATAAATTCGGTATTCGCTTAACGGATGTGATCAGTCAAACTGAGCGAATTAAAAAGCTTAAATAATACGAGATGTAAAAGTCGTTGGAACTTTAAATGAGCACATCGGTAATACAGAGTTTAGTGGTAGCGGTTCAAGCGAGCGCCGATAGCCTCGGTGGGGAAGGCGCAGCGAATATTGCTTCAATAGCGCCTGCTGCTACAAAAATGGCAGAACCTTCTCAAGTTGCGACCTTAGCAAGTATGTTAGGCGGCTTGATTCTGGTTTTATTATTAATTTTCGCGTTAGCTTATTTACTGAGAAGGTTTAATTTAGTCCCCACGACCAATGGCGTGCTAAAGACTATTGCTGTGACTTCCCTCGGTCAAAAAGAGCGTTTAGTCTTGGTTCAGGTGGGAGAACAACAATATTTACTTGGAGTTAGCTCGCAGCAGGTGAGTTTGATTGATAAGTTAGCTGAACCTATCCATCTAGAAGCTGATTCGTTTGCGAGTCGATTACGCCAGGCGAAATTAAAACAATGACAACACGTATCCTCGCGTTAGTTGGGTTAGTTATGCTGCTATTGATGCCGTCAGCATGGGCCGCAGATGGCGTCTTACCTGCTGTAACAGTAACAACGGCGCCAGACGGCTCAACGGAATATTCGGTCACAATGCAGATTTTACTGCTGATGACATCGCTGAGTTTTTTACCTGCGATGCTCATCATGTTGACCTCTTTCACGCGGATTATCATTGTCCTGTCGATATTACGCCAAGCCATTGGATTACAACAGACTCCATCTAATCAAGTCTTAATTGGCATGAGTTTGTTCATGACTTTTTTTATCATGGCACCGGTATTCGACCGGATTTATGATGAAGGGGTGAAGCCTTATATCGATGAGCAATTAACCTTGCAGCAAGCGTTTGATAAAGGGAAAGAGCCACTGAGAGGCTTTATGTTGGGACAAGTAAGAACGACGGATTTAAAGACCTTTATTGAGATTTCTGGCTATAAGGATATTAAGTCTCCAGAAGAAGCACCTATGAGTGTGTTAGTGCCCGCTTTCATTACCAGTGAGTTAAAAACCGCATTTCAGATTGGCTTTATGCTATTTGTGCCTTTTTTAGTACTCGATTTAGTGGTGGCGAGTATCTTGATGGCTATGGGTATGATGATGTTATCCCCCATGATAGTGTCGCTGCCGTTTAAGATCATGTTGTTTGTGCTCGTAGATGGTTGGAGCTTAGTCCTCGGGACATTAGCGAATAGTTTCGGATAGCTAAGGGAGAGTAAACACATGAGTCCTGAGGCGCTAATTGATATTTTTCGTGAAGCTCTCGCTGTTATCGTTATGATGGTGTCTGCTATTGTGTTGCCTGGGCTGGGAATTGGGTTAATTGTTGCTGTGTTTCAAGCGGCGACTTCTATTAACGAGCAAACCTTAAGTTTCCTTCCGCGTTTGTTAGTGACACTTTTTGGCCTAATGTTTATGGGACATTGGTTAGTTGAAACCCTGATGGACTTTTTCATCGAGATGGTGAATCGCATTCCTCAAGTGATAGGCTAACGCGATGGAGCTGCTGCTCGATACCTTAATGCAAACCATTGCTGCTTATATTTGGCCATTGTTTCGCGTCGCGAGCATGTTGATGGTCATGGTAGTATTTGGGGCGGCAACGACACCAACTCGAGTGCGTTTATTATTGGCGATGGCAATTACCTTTGCGATAGCACCCGTTCTTCCTCCAACTCAAAATGTGGATTTATTTTCGTTAAGCGCAGTGTTCATCACGGCGCAGCAAATTATAATCGGTGTTGCCATGGGATTTGTGACTCAAATGGTGATGCAAGTCTTTGTGCTCACCGGACAGATCATTGGTATGCAGACTAGTTTAGGCTTTGCCTCTATGGTTGATCCCGGTTCTGGCCAACAAACACCCGTTATTGGTAACTTTTTTCTTTTATTGGCGACATTGATTTTCTTAGCTGTGGATGGCCATCTTTTGATGATCCGTATGCTAGTGGCAAGCTTTGAAACTTTGCCGATTTCTAATCAAGGCTTAACACTGACAAGTTATCGATCGCTGGCTGATTGGGGGTCGTATATGTTTGGTGCGGCACTCACTATGTCGATATCTGCGATTATCGCCTTGTTATTAGTCAACTTGTCCTTCGGGGTCATGACCCGCGCCGCGCCGCAATTGAATATTTTCTCTATTGGTTTTCCGATCACTATGATTGGTGGACTGTTTATTCTGTGGTTAACCCTAACACCGGTAATGGCGCACTTCGATGAAGTATGGTCGACGGCTCAAGTGCTGCTTTGCGATATGTTAGCGCTCCAATGTAACGCTGATGGCTTGATATGATGGGATTAGGAGAAGCCCATGGCTGAAGAATCAAGTGGCGAACGTACAGAGGAACCCACGGGGAGGCGTCTAGAACAGGCGCGGGAAAAAGGACAAATTGCACGTTCGAAAGAACTCGGGACTGCAGCGGTATTGATTTCGGCGGCATGTGGGTTTTATATGCTAGGCCCGAGTTTGGCCATTAGCCTAACTCGGGTGTTTGAAATTGTATTTACCATGGATAGGGCGCAAATTTTTGATACTAATGAAATGTTCAACGTGTGGGGTGTTGTTGCGAGTGAAATAGCCTGGCCCATGGCTAAAATTATGCTACTGATTGTGGTTGTTGCGTTTATTGGTAACGTCTCTCTTGGAGGAATCAATTTTTCGACCCAAGCTATGATGCCAAAAGCCAGTAAAATGAGTCCCCTTGCTGGTTTTAAACGCATGTTTGGCGTGCAGGCTCTGGTTGAGCTCACCAAAGGCATTGCTAAATTTTCGGTAGTAGCGTTTTCTGCTTATTTTTTATTAAGTTTCTATTTCAATGACATCATGTTGCTGTCTAGCGATCATCTTCCTGGTAATGTTTACCATGCATTAGATTTGTTGGTTTGGATGTTTATCCTGTTATGTTCCTCGATTTTGTTTATTGTTGTCATAGATGTGCCATTTCAACTTTGGAATCACAACAAACAACTTAAGATGACCAAACAAGAAGTAAAAGATGAGTATAAAGATACTGAAGGGAAGCCTGAAGTCAAAGGGCGAGTACGGCAGTTACAGCGCGAGTTGGCGCAGCGTCGAATGATGGCTGAAGTGCCAAATGCCGATGTGATTGTCGTTAACCCTGAGCATTTTGCCGTTGCGATTAAATACGATGTGCAGCGCTCTGCGGCTCCCTTTGTGATAGCGAAAGGTGTTGATGATGTGGCCTTTAAAATACGTGAGATTGCCCGCGCGCACAATATTGCGATTGTCTCGGCCCCACCACTTGCAAGGGCTATTTACCATACGACTAAGTTAGATCAGCAGATCCCTGAAGGTTTGTTTACTGCTGTCGCACAGATTTTGGCTTATGTATTCCAGCTGCGCCAATATCAAAAAGGACGCGGCCGTAAACCTATTCCTGTCCCACTCAATCAACCTATACCAGATGAATTGAAATATTGAACCACTAGTCTCAGATGGTAGTCATTGGCAAAGCTGATGATGTCGAGTTCATTTGTTTTTTTATGGCTAATTTTATGTATATCAATCAGTCACAGTACATATCTTTCCTTCATTAATGGCTTTAATCTTGTTGGCGCGTTTTTTGCTTCATGCTATTACACGTCAAAGTTTAGGTTATAGCGAATGGATGTTAAAGCGACTCTTGGTCAAGTAAAACAAATTAGGCTCAGCACTTTTAAAGGCATTGGCACGCCGGTGGTTGTGCTTGCTGCATTGGCCATGATTGTTTTACCTATCCCTCCATTTCTATTAGACATACTCTTTTCATTCAACATTGCGTTAGCTCTCATCGTATTGCTGGTGGCTATTTATACCGATAGACCCTTAGATTTTGCTGCCTTCCCAACTGTGTTACTGGTGGCGACGTTATTACGCCTTGCGCTCAACGTTGCCTCTACTCGTGTGGTTTTACTTGAGGGTCATAATGGCGGTGATGCCGCGGGTAAGGTGATTGAAGCCTTCGGTTCTGTGGTGATCGGTGGTAACTATGCCGTTGGTCTAGTGGTATTTATCATTTTGATTATCATCAACTTTGCGGTGGTGACTAAAGGTGCTGGTCGTATCGCAGAAGTCAGTGCCCGCTTTACCTTGGATGCTATGCCTGGTAAGCAAATGGCAATCGATGCTGACTTAAATGCTGGAACCTTAAACCAAGATCAAGCGAGAATACGCCGTGCCGAAGTGACCCGTGAAGCCGATTTCTATGGTGCGATGGACGGTGCGTCCAAATTCGTTAAAGGGGATGCGATTGCCGGTATCATGATCTTAGTGATCAACATCGTAGGTGGTTTCATCATAGGGATTGTGCAGCATGGCTTAAGTTTCTCTGAAGCGGTTGAAATTTATACCTTACTGACTATCGGTGATGGTTTAGTGGCGCAGATCCCTGGTCTATTATTGTCAATCGCCGCAGCCTTGATGGTGACTCGTCAAAACGAGTCAGGTGATATGGGCCAAATGATGATGAGTCAGATGTTTGACAGTCATAAGTCATTGGGTATCGCCGCCGGAGTCCTGTTTGTCATGGGTATTGTTCCTGGTATGCCGCACATGGCGTTTTTAAGCTTTGCCTTTATGACGGCTGGTGCAGCTTATTTTGTTTATAAACGAAATGAAAACAAACGTCTTAAAGCGCTAGAACAAGTGAAATCGGGTCCAATAGAAAGACAAGATAAAGAGCCTAAAGAGCTAGGTTGGGACGATGTACATCATGTTGACACTATTGGTCTTGAGGTTGGATATCGTTTGATCCCTCTGGTAGACAAGGGCCAAGGTGGCGAGTTACTAAGCCGTATCAAAGGCGTGCGTAAAAAGTTGTCTCAGGAACTAGGCTTCTTAGTGCCCGCGGTGCATATTCGCGATAACTTAGATTTATCGCCTAATGCGTATCGCATTTCATTAATGGGCGTCGTCGTCGGAGAGGCAGATATTCGTCATGATTGCGAATTGGCGATCAACCCTGGTCAAGTCTATGGCAAACTCGATGGTATCGAAACGCGCGATCCCGCTTTTGGCCTAGAAGCGGTATGGATCGCTCCTGAGTTACGTGAGCACGCACAAACATTAGGTTATACCGTCGTCGATGCCGCCACTGTTGTTGCAACTCATATTAGTCAATTACTCACAAATAATGCCGCTAAGTTGTTAGGCTACGAAGAAGTGCAACAACTGATGGATATGCTTGCGAAACACTCACCTAAGCTGGTTGATGGCTTTATTCCAGATATCATGCCACTAGGACATGTCGTAAAAGTGATGCAGAACCTATTAAATGAAGGGGTTTCAGTTAGAGACTTGCGTACTATAGTGCAAACTTTGTTAGAATATGGCACTAAGAGTAATGACACTGAAGTCTTGACTGCCGCTGTGCGTATCGCTTTGAAACGTATGATAGTTCAGGAAATCTCAGGCCCAGAGCTCGAAATCCCCGTCATTACTTTGGCGCCAGAGTTGGAACAGATGTTGCATCAGTCAATGCAAGCAACCGGTGGTGATGGTCCTAATATTGAACCCGGTCTTGCAGAACGCATGCAGCAGTCCCTTGCCGATGCGGCTCAGAAGCAAGAAATGGTCGGACAACCCGCCATATTGTTGACGTCAGGTATGTTACGCGCGACGCTGTCACGCTTTGTTAAACATACTATTCCTAATCTCAGAGTCATTTCATATCAAGAAATACCTGATGAGAAGCAAATACGTATCGTATCTGCAGTCGGCCAGTAGAGGACGCATAAGTGAAGATTAAACGATTTTTTGCCAAAGACATGCGCGCCGCACTGGCCCAAGTGAAAGAAACACTCGGCTCAGATGCCGTCATTATGTCAAATAAAAAAGTGAACGGTGGCATCGAAATTGTCGCTGCCGTTGACTATGACGAACCTAAAGCGAAAACTGCAGCCACTGCGCCTGCACCGACCTTTATGGACGTGAGCGACGATCTCGTGTCCCTGGGTGCTAAGCAGCCAGTTCGTGTAGAAACTCGCGCTAAGCCAGCCGCACCTGCAGACTCATTACAAGCCTTACTTGAGAAGCAGCAAAGCCGTTTGAATCAACAAATGTCACATCAGCAAGTTGATGCCGAGTTACCTGCATGGGCTAAAGGGTTACAAGCGCCAGCCGCAGCGAAGCCCGAACGTCGTGATCCTCCGGCGACGTTTGACAAGAAACCGCAAACCTCTCAGAAGCAAACTGCCGATATTGAGGCCATGCGTGATGAATTAGCATCACTGCGTAATTTACTGACACATCAAGTATCCTCCTTGATGACGGAACATAAAAAACGCATCGATCCCGTCGGTGCTATGCTCGAAGCCAAATTGCTTGAGGCTGAATTCTCCCCTGCGGTTGCGAATAAATTAGCCGCGCTGAGCCAGCATTATACGCCGGCTGAATTAGTCAGAGCATTACCACAAAGTCTCGCTAATATGCTTGATAATCAGGGCGATGACATTGTTAAGCAGGGCGGGGTGGTTGCATTAGTTGGTCCTACTGGCGTTGGTAAAACAACGTCATTAGCTAAACTTGCTGCCCGTTTTGCGGCACATCATGGTGCTGAACATGTTGCTTTAATTACCACAGATCATTATCGCATCGGAGCCTATGAGCAATTAGCAACTTATGGCAAAATAATGGGCTGCCCAGTAAAGCAAGCTCATGATCTAAATGAATTAGAGCAAATTCTCTATCAGTTTAGGAATCGCAAGCTAGTATTGATAGATACGGCTGGCATGGGACAGCGAGATATGCGCCTTTACCAGCAACTTGATAATTTAACTGCAAATAGCAGGATACCTATCCGCAGTTATCTGGTACTGTCTGCGACAGGGCAGCGCCGTGTGCTGCAAGATGCAGTCAATCATTTTAAACGCATTCCCCTATCTGGTGTCGTTCTCACAAAACTCGATGAATCTGTGTCGTTAGCAGGGGCATTAAGTGTGTTGATCCAAAACGGATTACCATTAAGTTATATTACTGATGGACAAAGAGTTCCTGAAGATATGAAAGTTGCGGATACCCTAGATTTAGCCCAGCAGGCACTCGCAGCGTTAGATAGTACAGAACAACAATCATTACAAGACACAGCGTGGTCAGATAATATGGCCTGTGCATTTGAGTAGATTTATGACCCTGGATCAAGCAAGTGGTTTACGTATGATGAATCAACCCTATAACGAAAAAGTGAAAGTAATCGCGGTCACTGGTGGCAAAGGAGGCGTGGGTAAAACCAGCGTTTCTATTAATACTGCTGTGGCATTAGCCGAAAAAGGCAAGCGTGTCTTGGTACTTGACGCTGACCTTGGCTTAGCAAACGTCGACGTCATGCTGGGTATTCGTGCCGAGCGTAACCTCTCTCATGTTCTCTCTGGTGATGCAGAGCTTGACGATATTATCGTTCGTGGTCCAAAGGGGATAGGCATAGTACCAGCCACCTCAGGAACACAGGGGATGGTGGAATTAAGCCCGGCGCAACATGCTGGATTAATCCGTGCATTTAGTGAGATGCGGACTCAGTTTGATATTCTAGTCGTAGATACAGCGGCTGGGATCTCAGATATGGTGCTCAGTTTCTCACGTGCTTCGCAGGATGTGCTAGTCGTTGTTTGTGATGAACCCACTTCGATTACCGATGCCTACGCCCTGATTAAAATTCTCAGCCGTGAGCATGGCGTGTTCCGTTTTAAAATAGTTGCCAATATGGTGCTTAGTTTACGCGAAGGTATGGAATTATTTGCTAAACTCAGTAAAGTGACCGACAGATTTTTAGATGTTGCACTTGAATTAGTCGCCACGATTCCATTTGACGAAAACTTACGTAAATCAGTTCGTAAACAAAAATTGGTGGTTGAAGCTTATCCTAAATCACCAGCGGCGATTGCGTATCAAGGATTGGCAAATAAAATTTTGAGCTGGCCTGTGCCGCAGCAACCTGGTGGGCATTTGGAGTTTTTCGTTGAGCGTTTAGTACAACGACCAGATTTTCAAGAGGAAAAAACGAGTGAATAAAGCCGCTGCGTATACTTGTTTAGACAATAAATCGTCGATCGTTGAACAGTATGCTCCGTTGGTTAAAAGAATTGCGCATCATTTACTCGCCAGACTACCTGCATCTGTGCAGTTAGATGATTTACTCCAAGCTGGGATGATGGGGTTACTAGAAGCATCATCCAAGTTTGATGGTGGCAAGGGTGCGAAATTTGAAACCTTCGCTGGCATACGCATACGTGGAGCCATGTTAGATGAAATTCGTCGTGGCGACTGGGTCCCTCGTTCCGTTCATCGTAACAATCGTAAGGTTGCACACGCTATTGATGAGTTAGAGCAAGAACTGGGCCGTGATGCACGCGACACAGAAATTGCAGAAAAACTTGATATGACGCTCGATGAGTACCATCATATTCTTAACGATGTTTCTGTCGGAAAAATCATAGGGATAGAAGATTTAGGCGTATCTCAGGATATACTTACAGTGAGTGATCGGTCCGATGATGATTCATTTGAAGCATTAGCTGAGAACCAATTTCATTCTGCTCTGGTTGAGGCAATTAAATTATTGCCTGAAAGAGATGCATTAGTGTTATCCCTGTACTACGATGAAGCATTGAATTTAAAAGAGATTGGCGCCATTCTTGAAGTCAGTGAATCGCGGGTTAGCCAGATATTAAGTCAGGCAATGTTGCGATTGAAAGCTAAACTCAAGCACTGGACATAAGTATAATTATTAATCGAGCACAGAATGTCAGCTCACCGGAGGAAACCTTGGACAAGAATATGAAGATTCTCATTGTTGACGATTTTTCGACAATGAGGCGTATCATCAAGAACTTGTTGCGAGACTTGGGGTTTAATAACACCCAAGAAGCAGACGATGGCTCAACAGCCCTGCCGATGTTGCAAAAGGGGGATTTTGATTTTGTTGTTACAGATTGGAATATGCCTGGTATGCAAGGAATCGATCTGTTAAAAGCAATTCGCGCTGATGATTCGCTAAAGCATTTACCCGTATTAATGGTAACTGCTGAAGCAAAACGTGAACAAATTATTGCTGCCGCTCAAGCGGGAGTGAATGGTTATGTGGTTAAGCCTTTTACCGCTGCAACGCTGAAAGAGAAGTTAGATAAAATATTCGAACGACTCGCTTGAGCAAGGATGAGCTATGAAGTCACAAACATCAGGGCTCATCACGCTCGAGCAAGCTCAGCATTTAGTTGAATTATTAAGTGCAGGTGAGCAAAGTCAGGCTGATGATTTATTTCGGGAGCTTGCTGCTCCACTGCAACGAGAATTATTCGAAGAAGTAGGTAAATTAACTCGGCAACTTCATAGTGCGCTGATGGATTTTCAAGTTGATAATCGTCTTGCTGAATTAGCCAATACAGAGATCCCCGATGCCAAGCAACGTTTAAATTACGTTATTGACATGACCGAACAAGCTGCAAATAAAACCATGGATGCGGTTGAAGAATGTTTACCTTTGGCTAATGCCGTGACCGTAAATATTCAAAATGTCATGCCATCTTGGGACAGATTAATGCGACGCGAGATAGCGCTGACTGAATTTAAGGGCCTTTGTCATGATGTACAAGACCTTATGTCTCGTAGTGCAAATGACTCGACTCGATTACGTGAATTGCTTAATCAAATTTTGATGGCGCAAGATTTTCAAGACTTAACAGGACAAATAATACGTCGTGTTATTGATCTAGTAATGGAAGTAGAAAGTAATCTGGTTTCTATGCTGACGGTATTTGGTGAGCAACCTATGATTGAAAGTCAGATTGCTCAGAAAAATAATATTGAAGCAGAAGGCCCGATAATGAATGCCGAGCTTCGTCAAGATGTGGTAACGGGTCAAGACGAAGTGGATGATCTTCTATCGAGTCTGGGTTTCTAACTGGGAGTCAATTTGATGGCCTTTGATGTAGATGAAGAGATACTCCAGGACTTTTTAATCGAAGCCGGTGAAATTTTAGAGCTTCTGCAAGAGCAACTCGTTGCGCTTGAAAATAATCCTGATGATACTAACTTGCTGAACGCCATTTTCCGAGGTTTTCATACCGTTAAAGGTGGTGCTGGCTTTCTTAGCTTAACTCCCATGGTTGATGTTTGTCATGAGGCTGAGAATACCTTCGATTTATTGCGGACAGGCAAGCGTAGCGTTAACGCAGAG
Source organism: Shewanella sp. SM32 (assembly GCF_025654235.1). Classification (NCBI taxonomy): domain Bacteria; kingdom Pseudomonadati; phylum Pseudomonadota; class Gammaproteobacteria; order Alteromonadales; family Shewanellaceae; genus Shewanella; species Shewanella sp. SM32. Next base: position 28,158 of record NZ_JAKKRO010000013.1, read on the forward strand.
TTGATGGATATTATTTTGCAGGCTGTTGATGCAATTAATACCATGTTTGCGCAAACCCAGCAGGGCGAGCAACAAGACCCCGCCGATTCAGGTTTGCTAGCGAGACTTAAAATGCTCAGTTCAGGTGCACCTTTGCCATCTGAAGTCGCTTCCGCCAAGGTTGCAGAGCCAGAACCTGTTGTTGAAGTCATTATTGATACTCCTACCCCTCAAGAAATCCCTGCTGATATAAGTGATAACTCATCTTCCATTGAAAATACGTCTTCAAGTATCGATGATATTAATGATGCTGAATTTGAAGCTTTATTGGATGCGCTTCATGGTTCAGGAAAGGGACCTGCGGTCGCTGCTACCACATTTGTATCTGAACCAGTTGCTGCAAAGCCTGCTGCACCAATTAAAACACCTTCAACATCAGGTGATGACATCACTGATGATGAGTTCGAGGCGTTACTGGATGAACTTCATGGCTCAGGTAAATTTAAAGCTGAGGCTGAAGTGCCTGTTAAGCCTAAGGTTGTGGCAACACCTGCGCCTCAACCGATTGTAGATGCTGATGAAATTACTGATGATGAGTTTGAGCGATTACTCGATGAACTCCATGGGAAAGGCGGAGCACCTGCGAAAGCCGAAGTTAAAGCGCCTACACCCCCTGTTGCGACCGTAGCACCTACTGCTGCACCACATGTTCCTGCGCCAGTTAAAGCCGCAGTACCAGCTCCTGCTCCAGTCGTTGCTGCAAAACCTAAGGTGGAAATTGCGGTTGTCGATAAAGCACCTGCTAAGGCTAGCTCTGCGAATGTGCCTCAGGGTGAAACAACAGTACGTGTAGATACCGCACGACTCGACCAGATCATGAATATGGTGGGTGAGTTAGTGTTAGTGCGTAATCGATTGGTGAGCTTAGGCATCAGCCGTGATGATGAGGAGATGTCGAAAGCTCTCGCGAACTTAGATCTCGTTACTGCCGATTTGCAAGGCGCTGTGATGAAAACCCGTATGCAACCGATCAAGAAAGTGTTTGGTCGTTTCCCTCGGGTGGTACGTGATCTTGCTCGTACACTAAACAAAGAAATTGATTTGATCATGGTCGGTGAAGAAACTGACTTAGATAAAAACCTCGTTGAAGCGCTTGCCGATCCACTCGTCCACTTAGTGCGTAACTCTGTTGACCATGGTATCGAGATGCCAAATGAGCGTGAAGCTAGTGGTAAGCCAAGAACGGGAACGATTACCTTATCTGCAAGTCAGGAAGGCGACCATATACTGCTGAAAATCGAAGACGATGGCGCAGGCATGGATCCTGAAAAACTCAAAAAAATCGCCATAAACCGTGGTGTGCTCGATGAAGATTCTGCTTCGCGAATGACAGACAGCGAAGCCTACAATTTGATTTTTGCACCAGGTTTTTCAACTAAAGTTGAGATTTCAGATATTTCAGGCCGTGGTGTTGGGATGGACGTGGTAAAAACTCGTATCACCCAGCTGAATGGCACTGTACATATTGATTCCATGAAAGGTAAGGGAACGATACTTGAGATTAAAGTACCGTTAACACTGGCGATTATGCCAACCTTAATGGTCGATGTCGCTAAACAAGTGTTTGCATTACCTCTATCTAGCGTGAATGAGATTTTCCATCTCGATCTCACAAAAACCAATATTGTTGATGGGCAACTGACTGTCATAGTACGTAATAAGGCCGTACCTTTGTTCTATTTGGAACACTGGCTACATAGAAACAAAACGACCTTTAAACATGGCGATAAAAAGCATGGTCATGTGGTTATCGTGCAATTAGGCATGATGCAAATTGGTTTTGTAGTGGATGCCTTAATAGGACAAGAAGAGGTCGTTATTAAACCTCTTGGCGCTATGTTACATGGCACACCTGGGATGGCTGGTGCGACAATTACATCGGATGGTGGTATTGCACTGATCTTAGATGTTCCTGGATTGCTAAAGCATTATGCGAAAAGTAAGAATTAGTTTCCAAGCTAAGGAATGGAATGGCCATTAAAGTATTAGTCGTTGATGACTCAAGTTTTTTCAGACGACGTGTTAGTGAAATAGTCAATCAAGATCCTGAACTGGAAGTTATCGCGACGGCCTCAAATGGGGCCGAAGCGGTGAAGTTGGCTGCTGAGCTTAATCCCCAAGTTATCACTATGGATATTGAGATGCCTGTCATGGATGGTATTACTGCTGTTCGTGAAATCATGGCTAAGTGTCCGACTCCGATCTTGATGTTTTCTTCTTTAACCCATGATGGCGCTAAAGCAACGTTAGACGCTTTAGATGCTGGTGCATTAGATTTTCTACCTAAACGTTTTGAAGATATTGCGACCAACAAAGATGATGCCATTTTATTGTTGCAACAAAGAGTTAAGGCATTGGGACGACGCAGAATGTTTCGTCCGATTGCACGTCCTGTGGTCGCGCCAACACCTAGTGCGCGTCCAACAGGTAGCGTTTTAGGTTCAACGAGTATATCGGCTCATACGCCTGTCGCAGCTCCTGTTAGGACCTCAACGGCAACGACGATTCGTGCAAGTGGTAAACAGTATAAATTATTGCTGATCGGTACATCTACTGGTGGTCCGGTTGCGCTGCAAAAAATACTCACGCAGTTTCCTGCAAACTATCCGCACCCAATTCTATTAATTCAGCATATGCCAGCAGCTTTTACCCCTGCATTTGCGAGTCGTTTAAATGGCTTATGTAAAATTGAAGTAAAAGAGGCCGCTAATGGCGATCTGCTTAAACCGGGTTGTGCATATTTAGCGCCGGGTGGTATGCAAATGATGGTTGAACGTACTGGAGCAAGTGGCCGATTAAAAGTTATCGCAGGCAGTGCTGATATGAATTATAAGCCCTGTGTGGATATCACCTTTGCTTCTGCTTCTAAAGCCTTTAGTGGTGATGTGCTTGCTGTTGTATTAACTGGCATGGGGGCGGATGGCAGAGAAGGCGCGCGGATGTTGAAAGCTGTAGGCGCAACCATTTGGGCGCAAGATGAAGCCAGTTGTGTGGTTTATGGTATGCCACAAGCCGTTGCGAGTGCTGGGATTGCCACCCAGTCGATAGCCTTAGACAACATGGCCGAATGTATTTTAAAAGAGTCTGTTCGTGTCTAAAAACCAATATCCGATGAGCACAAATAGTGTGCTCATCATCTTGTTGATGGGCATAGCCATTTTGGTTCTTGGTGCCTTAAGCCTTGATTACAAGCGTAAGAATAGTTTGCTGCAGGCGGATGTAAAACGTTTGGAATCGACTCAGGTGCTGTTAATGGTACCTGACGAACAGGCTGAGGCCATTGCAACTTGGTTAGCGTCTCATCCCGATCAGACTAAAGCAATGTTGCAATTAGCGGCTCCTGGTGAGCAGAAGGCTGTAGCGATTGGTCCTGAGCCGGTACAAAATAGCATTCCGCCTTTGCTGGGCGAACCAGATACTGAAATAGATACGGCGAAGGAAAAAACTAATCTGGAATCCTCTATTCCTAAACAGCTTCAAGCGCCAGAAAAAGAGGTTAAAGCTGTTTCTCAGACAATTGCCCCCCAAAATGCAGAGATGCTGCCCGTGGTGATATCTGAGAATGCCGATGGTGTCAAAGTGATTAGTTTGCCCAATGGCGGCATTCGAGTCACGACCAGAAAAGATCAGTAATTTTTAGAATTTGTGAACTCACAATTTTCTAGTTCATTAGCATATTAACCAGTATAGGTAGGTCACTTCTTGAAAGTCTGGACCATAGCGAATCAAAAAGGTGGCGTAGGTAAAACCACGACGGTAGCGAGTTTAGCGGGAACATTAGCTAAGCGTGGTAAGCGTGTTCTTATGATAGATACCGATCCACATGCTTCGTTAGGTTATTACTTAGGTATTGATTCTGAAGAGGTTCCAGGCTCGTTGTTTGATGTTTTTCTTGCCCATAAAAACCTTTCTAAGGAACTCGTTTTATCCCATGTTGTGCCAACCTTAGTCGATGGTTTGGATTTATTGCCTGCAACTATGGCATTGGCTACCTTAGACAGAGCCTTAGGTCATCAAGAAGGAATGGGATTAGTATTACGTAATTTATTAGCACTGGTTGCTGATGATTATGATGTTGCTATCGTTGATTGCCCACCCGTACTCGGGGTATTAATGGTCAATGCGCTTGCGGCAAGTCAGCATATCATTATTCCTGTGCAGACGGAGTTTCTTGCCATTAAAGGGCTAGAGCGGATGATTAAAACGATGGAGTTAATGGGCCGATCTAAGAAGACGCGCTACAGTTACACTGTTGTGCCTACCATGTACGATAAACGCACTAAAGCATCACCTGCGGCTTTGCAAGTTCTTGGTGCCGAATACAGTGATACTTTGTGGAAAGACGTTATTCCAGTAGACACTAAGTTTAGAGATGCCAGTTTGGCACATTTACCAGCATCGCATTATGCGAGTGGTTGCCGCGGCGTTAAAGCCTATGAAAGATTATTAGATTTCTTATTAGTTGGGGAGTTTGGCCATGTCAAAATCGGTTGATGAAACTGTTTTTGATTTTTTCGCATTATTGCTACAGGAAGACGACAGTCCAAACCAGATTGTTTCCCCTCAAAGCATTGTAAAAGCAGACTCAAATCAAAATGTTGCCGTTAATCAAACGGAGGCAGCATTGCTCGATGCGGCTATTTTGGCTGAAAATGGTCGCACTGCCGCACCGCAGAATGTAGAGAAGGCCATAACGCCTACTGCGCAGTTGCAGCCAAAAGCTGTGCCGAGACAACATGAGTTTGTTGCTCCGGTAAGCCAGGTTGTAGCTCAAGTGAATAAGCAAGCGTTAGAGAAATTACTAGCGCCAGTACTAAAGACTGCAAGGTTAGAACCTATACCTCCTTCAGTAGAGATAGCGCCACCTATTGATGTTCAACCTGTTGTGGTAGAAGTACCACAAGCTCAGCATGTTGTTAATGAAACCGTTGTTGATGAAATCGTTGAGCCAGAAACACAAGTCGGCATTACGCCTCCTAGTGTGACAAAAGATTTGCAAGAAGTGCTCGATGATGAGTTTCAGGTACTATTCTTTAAAGTAGCAGGGCTGACATTGGCTGTGCCTTTGGTGAGTTTAGGCGGAATAGTAAAAGTTGAGCGGATAAACCACATATTTGGTCGACCCGCATGGTTTCTTGGTGTACAGACGCATAGGGAGGAGCAATTGAACATTGTTGATACTTGTGCGTGGGTTATGCCAGAAAAATACACAGATAAACTGGCGCAATCAGTAAATTATCAATATCTTGTATTATTAGAAGGCAGTAACTGGGGATTGACTTGTGAGTCCTTGGTCAATGCGGTAAAAATTAATAAGTCGCAAGTCAACTGGCGTAGTCAAGCGGGTAAACGCCCTTGGTTAGCGGGTGTAGTTAAAGAACAGATGTGTGGCATTTTGCACGTACAAGCCTTAGTTGAAATGCTTAATGCGGGTTTAGGTTGTCAGGACTCAATTGGTTGAGGTAAACATGAAAGATACAAGAAATGTAGCAGCAGTCGCTGCAAGTAAAGATGATGCAGTATTACAATGGGTTACCTTTAAGTTGGACCATGAAACTTACGGTATCAACGTAATGCAAGTGCAGGAAGTGCTGCGTTATACTGAAATTGCTCCTGTACCTGGTGCCCCCTATTATGTACTAGGGATCATTAACTTACGTGGTAATGTCGTCACTGTAATTGATACCCGCTCACGTTTTGGATTGCAGTCTGCTGAAGTTGATGATTCAACCCGAATCGTTATCATCGAAGCTGAAAAACAGGTCATTGGTATCTTAGTTGATAGTGTTGCAGAAGTGGTTTATTTGCGCCGCTCTGAAATTGACAATGCGCCTAATGTTGGAACGGAAGAGAGTGCTAAGTTTATTCAAGGCGTGAGCAATCGCGACAATGAATTACTTATCTTAGTTGATCTCGACAAATTATTGTCCGACGAAGAATGGGCCGAGTTGACTCAGATCTAATCAATGAGTGTGATAAGGCTGAATGATTAGAATTCATTCAGCCATTTTGTTTATTTGCGAATAAATCGATGATGTTGAGTATTTACGATTTATGGGTAGACGAAGTCTTTTTATCATAGCTTGAACAATGGCCAATTATATTGGTGACGTTAAGTGAGCACTTTGGAATAGATAACTCAATTGTAAGCAAGCTCCAAATCTATGGCTTTGAGTGAGTATAAGGATTTTTGATGGGCGATGAATTTTTGATCGCAGCGTTAGTCTATGTCATCGCATGCTTAGGGTTAGTACTCTTTTTACAAAAGCAATTGAGTAAATTAAGAAGCAAAGTTGAGGCATTGACTGTGTTAGTCAAAGAGGGCGATCGGCAGCGAGAGTCTTTTAAACGCGAATTGCAAGAATTACGCAGTGGCACAATCGGTGTAGGCCGTCGTGTTATTGAATTAGAGAAACGCATATTGCAACAGTCTGAACGGATTGAAGAGACGACTCAGCAGGATCCACAGGCAAAACTTTATACTCGAGCCATGAAGATGGTCGCGCTTGGTGCTGGCGTTGACGAGTTGATTAAGGAATGCGAATTACCTAAAGCTGAAGCCGAGCTGTTGATCCGTCTGCATCGTAAGTAATCGGTAGCCAATTGAACACTAAAAGCTAATTTTTCTGAATTAGCTTTTTTATTTTATGCCTTCTCGACAATTTTTTTATGCATATTATTCCATTGCTCAGGAAATTTACCGTCGAGCATATACACAAATGCAATCAGTTCGGCGATAAGCAGGTAAAGCTCCTTGGGAATTTCCTCTCCTAACTCTAGCAATTGCAAAAAATGGCTCAGATGGGGATCTTGATGGATATAAACGCCGTTAGCCTTAGCTAAGGCAATAATTTCTTCTGCGATAAGCCCTTCACCAGTCGCGACTATTTTAGGAGCGTTACGGCCATCGTAGCTGAGTGCGACAGCTTGTTTAGGTTCACTCTCTTCGCTCATATCGTTATTCCCAATGTTTTGTATAATGAACTCAATATTAGTGTTGGAGCATTGTCACTCATTAAGCTTTTGTCTTTACGAGGAAATGATCACCAGGTAATAAGGTTGCTGGTACTTGCGCTATTTGAGTTGATAGTTCTCCAGGCGTAAAACCCAGTTGTGATAGTTTTTGGCTTAAGGGCGTTAAAAAGTTATTAACCTTATTAAGTAGTATCTGACTATTGCCTTTAAACTGGATATCTAATTGTTGATTGTGGTTTTGGGCTGAAATCAGCAGAGGTCCTTGTGCTAGATTAAACTTCAGTTGTAAACGCCATCCCATTTTTTTATCTGGGTCATCAGGATCGGCTTCTTGCTCAAATTTCCCTTCCAGTTGCTCCTGTCGTTGGTTAATGCCATAGGGCAGGGCAAAGAACCACACCAAATTGCCTGCGCTCTCATTACTTGCCTGTTGGTATAAATGCAGGTTAGAGGCTAATACTCCCATGCTATCAAGGCCTCCTGCTTTGCTCAGTTGCCCAAGTAGTTTAGTGGAGAAGCCCACTTTAGCTTGTAACTGCTCAAGGTAGTCGGCAAGCTTTTTGCTCACGGAATTCGAATTGTTATTGGCTTTAAAGCCAAGTAGCAGCTGAAAAAGTGAGGTAATTGCACTCCCATTGATGAGTATTGAGGCTTGATTTGATTGAGGCGTAGCAAGATTTAGACTCGCTAGACCGAGAATATTGGCTTTGAGTTCATCGATATCATTTAATTGGCTCAGTGGTGGTAGCCCTAAATGCGGTAGGTGTTTCAATAACTCAGATGCTAAATTCGAGTTGCTATTAGAACGAGATAGCTCAATAGGAAGTGCCCCCGCTTTATTGAACGCTTTTTGTAAGACATCAGCTACTTTTATCGAAGTATCAGTCTTAGCATCATTGCCTGGTTGTTCACTCTTTTGGTTACTGGAACCTAAAATATTCTTAAGTTTGTTTATGTCTGTAGGACTCACACTTAGGATTTCTTGTGACGTTTTTGAGCTTTGAGGTAACCCGTTTTTGCTATTTACGTTTTCACCCATTTGTGATGCTAGTGATTGACCCACAAGCCGATTTTCAAGGGCTGAGTTTTGGGTGCTGATCTGACCTCGGTCTTTAGTTGTTGGCGTTATGACTTGCGCGTTAGAGATATTCTGTGAGCCAGTCGCAGTAGGCGCTGATGGAACATCTACTTTACTTTGAAGCTGCATTATATCGACTTTGGCCGTGACAATTTGTTTTGTGGGCTCAGGTAGAAAGTTGATATTTTCGAGTTTTTTTAGAAAGGACGCAATGATCTGGGCTGGTTCAATTTTCGCGATCACAAGATCAGAAGATGGTTTATTTGTGGGAACGTGAGTTTCATTTACTGGCGTCCCAATTATGATTTCGAGTTTGCTCTGTATTGGGGTGAGTAATAAAATAGGGCGCCCTTGTTGAAAGGCTATTTTCGCGATGAATTCACCTTGATTCAGCTGGGGTCCAGGATCTTGTGCTACAACGGTACCATTAGCAAATTGAAACTCCTTGTTAACTATAGTGACGTTGGGTAATGGATAGCCCTGTGTGCGAGCCGCGAGCGTTGAAAGCTGCGTCTGAGAGATGCCATTTTGTTGCGCAAGATTGATCACTGCCTCAGGAATTTTCAGTACGAGAGGTGTAGCTAATGCAAGCAGTTGGCTAGTTGAGTTTTGCACTATCGTAGTTGGAGTTGAGCTGTTCTGCGCATTGGGCGTGACTAAAAAGCTATTAGCAGTCAACAATATTTGCCGCTGTTGAGCATTAACTAGCTTTAAATTATATTCTGTACCGTTTAGAATAATACTATCTCCCTCAGGTGATGTTTGCACCTGAGCCGGAATGGGGCGTGGAGTAGCATTGAGGGCATCAGTGTTAGCCACCGCAGTGTGTAACTGCGAATTTTGACTGCTGACAAGTGGAATCGACTCCATTTAATGACCTTATATAGTTTATCCTGCGATACATTCGTTTAGTAAAATTAACAATTGACCAATTTTTTTTGCCAAGTATGCTTATGCGCCTTGTGACAAAGGAACTGTCATACTGGATAGTATGCCACTAAGACGAATTATCTTTATATCGTCATTTTTGTATTGTCACTTTAGCGAAAATTTGATGTCTAAACTGTACATTTATATTAAGAGAGCGATATGAAGTTAAAATGGATGGGATTATCTTTGGGGTTAATGCTGTTGCCTAAAGTGCAATCGGCTGAAGTATCCCTACCAGATACCATTCAGCAGGAAACACCTGCTAAGGTACAAATTACCTATGATGATCCCCGCGACCCGTTCGAAGGCTTTAACCGAGCTATGTGGGACTTCAACTATCTCTACCTAGATAGATATTTATATCGTCCTGTAGCCCATGGTTATAACGATTATATTCCTACGCCTGCTAAAACAGGTATCAATAACTTTGTGCAGAATTTAGAGGAACCTAGCAGCTTAGTAAACAACGTGCTGCAGGGTAAGTGGGGCTGGGCAGCTAATGCGGGTGGACGCTTTACAATCAATTCTACTGTCGGCTTATTAGGTGTCATTGATGTCGCTGACATGATGGGTATGAGCCGCAAGCAAGATGAGTTTAATGAGGTGCTAGGTTATTATGGGGTGCCTAATGGACCTTACTTTATGGCGCCATTTGCGGGTCCTTATGTTGTGCGAGAACTCGCGTCTGATTGGGTTGATGGTCTATACTTTCCATTGTCTGAGTTAACAATGTGGCAATCCATTGTTAAATGGGGACTTAAAAACCTTCATTCTAGAGCATCAGCAATCGATCAAGAGCGACTTGTTGATAATGCACTCGATCCCTATGCCTTTGTCAAAGATGCATATTTACAGCACATGGACTATAAAGTCTATGATGGTAATGTCCCTCAAAAGCAAGATGATGATGAGTTGCTCGATCAGTATATGCAGGAGCTTGAGTAACCCTATTGGCCGTACTTGACAGCATTTGTCTTTAGTCGTCAAATGCTAGCCTTGTTAAATTTTGTTATTGGCATATTCACTTGAGTAATGGCTATGCGATGAACTTTATTCGGGAACCTTTATGGCGTTAAATGGTGTTGCGGTTCTTTTAGTTGAAGATGACCCCGTGTTTAGGCAGATTGTTGCAAGCTTTCTCGATAGCAGAGGTGCGCAAGTCACACAAGCCTGTGATGGTGAACAAGGATTGTCAGTTTTTAAATCGCAGCGCTTCGATATTGTTCTTGCAGACTTGAGTATGCCTAAGCTCGGTGGGCTCGATATGCTTAAGGAAATGACAAGGTTAGCACCTTTAGTGCCTTCTATCGTGATCTCGGGTAATAATGTCATGGCTGACGTCGTAGAAGCCTTACGCATTGGCGCAAGTGATTATCTCGTTAAGCCAGTATCTGATTTATTTATTATTGAACAAGCCATTAAACAAAGCCTTCATAGTCCCTACATTGATGATACTCAAGCCGCAGATTTTGACGCGTTATCCCACCAAGAATTAAGTGATAATCTAGCATTGCTTGAGCAAAGTGTTGCTGCAGCAAAACAAGTTCAGCAACAACTCTTTCCCGCTTCAAATATTAGTTATCCGGCAGCCAAGGTTGACTATAGCCTTTATAAAAATAGCGATATAAGCAGTTATTTCATTGATTCAACTATGGTAGGTAGTGATTACCTGATTATGTACATGGCCCATTTGTACCCAGAGGATAATCGAGCTGCGTTTGCCTGCGTTCTGCTGAGAAGTTTTGTTAATCAGAAGCTTAAAGATTTTCGAAATGGTCAGAGTCAAAGCATTATTGAGCCTTTTAACATGATGAGCTATTTGAACGAGCGTTTAGTGAAATCTGGTCTCGATATCAAAGCCGATATGATTTATGTTGCCATTGAGCTAACTAAGTACCGTGCAGCTATTGCACAGGCGGGTAAGGGGTTGCGTTGTTATCTGCGTAATGACGAGGGATTAAGCCCGTTAGCACTGTCTGAGAGTCTTCAGCTTGGCGTGTTGGATTGGGGTAAACCGAGCATTCAGTTCCGCAGTATTTTACCGCAAGAACAGTTGTGTATTGCGACAAGTGAGCCTGAGCATAAACAAGCTTTACTTGATAACAAGTTTAAGGGCTTAGTCTATGATGCAACGCTACCCGCAGGTGGTTTTCTACAGTTAAGCCTTTAGTTTTTTGACGCTTTGGCGAAATTGAGTATACCGAATAGCTGACTTAACAAAAACGCCTTACTCTTGCGAGTAAGGCGTTTTGTTTTAACAGTCAAAAACAGTTGAACAGGATAATTAACGTTTTATCGCTTCATGTTCAGCCGTCACTGCAATTTCACTTTCTAAGGCTTCGGCTTCAGTATGATGCTTGGTTTCTGCGCCATGCATCCAATCGACTAATTTGTCAGCCATAAAATACAGGATCACGCCAGACAGAGCCGCTGTAATCGCGATACCAGCAAAAATTGACATAGCATTAGCAAGTTGTTCCTCTTTGCCACCACCGTGACCAATCAAAGAGCCTACGACCCCAGCAACCTTGTTCGCCATCGCAATAAACAGGAACCAAGCGCCCATCATCAAAGAGGCAATACGCAGTGGAGCAAGCTTAGTCACCATAGACAAGCCAATAGGTGACAAACATAATTCACCCATAGTATGGAAGAAATAAGCACCCACTAACCACCACATGCTTGATTTAGCTGTAGGATCGCTACCCATCTCAACCACAGCGCCAATCATGAACAAGAAGCCAATCGCCAATAAGAACAAACCTAAGGCAAATTTCACTGGCGAGTTAGGTTCATTTTTACCTAAACGGATCCAGATAGAAGCAATTACAGGGGCAAATAACACAATAAAAATAGCGTTTAGCGATTGGAAATAAGTCGTGGGCACTTCCCAAGTACCTATGTAACGGTCAGTAAACTCATTGGTAAATAAGTTCATTAATCCGCCCGCTTGTTCAAAGCCCGCCCAGAAAATAATAGTGAACAAACCCAGCACCATAATTACCTTGAGACGATCACGCTCAATTTTAGTAAGTGGTTCTTTACGGGTATTGCCTAGCTTAGCCTGGCGTTCACGTTCTAGCTTGGCCGCTGGCACGGTACCAATGTTACCTAACAGTTTTTGAGCAAATAAAAATTGAATCACCAGCGACAGCAGCATACCAATACCAGCACAGAAGAAACCTGCCTGCCAGTTATTAACAAAAACCTCTTGGCCATTAACCATTTCAGTGTGGCCAAAGCTAGTATAAGCCCAAGCAACAATAAAGCCGGATAATGCCGCACCTAAATTGATTCCCATATAGAAAATAGTAAATGCACCATCGCGACGGTGATCACCTTCCTCGTAGAGATCGCCCACCATAGTGGAAATGTTCGGCTTAAACAAACCATTACCCAGAATGAGGGTACCTAAACCGATATAAAAAATTGTCGTTTCAATACCTGAAAACCAAGCATGAGGCGCAGCTAGCATAAATTGGCCAGCCGCCATTAACGCACCACCAAAATAAATGGCTTTGCGCTGTCCCAGAAAATTATCAGCTAACCAACCACCAATCAGCGGCGTTAAATACACTAACGCAGTAAAAGTACCATATAAGGATAAAGCGTCAGCTTGGCTAAATCCTAAGCCGCCACCGCCTTGTTTACCCACCTGATCAACTAAATACAGCACCAAAATGGCACGCATTGCATAATAACTAAATCGTTCCCAAAGTTCTGTTGTAAACAGCAGGAACAATCCCTTGGGATGCCCAAGCATCGTTCCTTGTGGTTTTGCTACGCTCATGAAGTCTTCCACCTTAAGCTCGTGATTGCCTGTGGGCCCCTGAAACAGGATGATGTCACCACAGAAAAATGGTTGTTGCTCGTCCCAATATCGCCTGCAGGTTTTTATCAACCATTAATTCGCGCTATAGCATTCATTAATTGTTGAATAACCGCTAGTTACGTATGGGTTATTGTTACGTTCTTATAATAAAAGTAATGTGTTTAGCAGTAAAATGAGTATTTTCGCTAAAATCCCACCTTATATACCCCTTAAAAGCAACCAAAGTCAATTTTGGTAAGCTAAGTGGTGACATTATCAGCAGTATAGTGTTGTGATTTTAATTATGAATTAGTTAATGTGAGCGTCATTGTATGCATACCGAGCGAGAGACTGGAATAGTCGAAAAATTACTTCCACCGACTTGAGCATCTTTGCTATGATTGCGACCCGTGAATGGACATCACTTATTTATAGGGTAGTGAGATTAGCTTATGAAGGCATGGTACCTTTTGTATTGTAAACCTCGTAGTGAAGCGAGAGCACAACAGAACTTAGCACTTCAAAATTTAGAGACGTATTTGCCTATGGTCTCTGAAGAGAAATCTCAGCGCGGGCGCAAACAAGTCTGTCGTGTACCACTCTTTCCTAATTATTTATTCATCAATTTTGACCCAAGTCAGACAAGTGTCAGGCAGGTCCATTCTACTCGTGGCGTTAATCGAATCGTTAATTGTCAAGAGAAAATGACGCCTATTGACGACAGAATTATCCATGCCATCCGCATGAAAGAACTAACGCCTTCCCAAACAGTATTAGACGAAGAATTAGAGCTAAAAACGGGGGAAAAAATTCGTTTTACAGATGGCCCCTTTGTTGATCTCGAAGGCATTTTTCAAGAAAAATGCCCAAACAAACGTTGCCATGTTCTTTTTAATATTATGGGGCAGATAAAGACAGTGACTGTACCACAGCAAAGTGTGGAACGAATTTGTGTTTAAGTGCATAAGTACAAAACCTGTTGTAAGAGTAATGCTCAGTATTTTGTAAGATATTAGCTATCCTTGAAGTTGATAAAGTATTTACCAAAGCGACAAGGTGTTTAATATTTACTTAAAAATCAATTTGTTGATTTTGTTTAGGGTTTGTAGTTACATTTTTAAAATGCAACCTGTTAAGGTGTGATCTTAAAAATGGCCGTTTGAACATTAAATGTTCTATCGGTAGTGAATCTTTGAAGTAAGATTCTGTAATCATAAAGTTAGAATATAAGCTCTTATCTTAAGTGTTTGCATCCTATTTTTAAGGTGTTTTACTAATGTAACTAGATTTAGTTACACCATAAAATTGGATTAGCATAGAACTTAACTATTATTGTAAAGCTGTTTTATGTTAATGAAAAATATGAATTTTCGCATCGCGAAGGGCAATATAGAAGCCGCAATCTATGGGCGGTAGCGTGTCTGAAAGACATCGAATGAATAGTTTCATTCGTTAAGCGGATGCCGAAGGCCTCGGGCCGCCACGCGGATCGGTAGCGTGTCTGAAAGGTGAGAAACCGCAGGTTAAGCTCTCGAACGAGAGGCATGGATGCCGAACTGGCATTTATAGAGGTATATAGTTGAAGAATGAATAGTTTCATTCGTTAAGCGGACGCCGAAGACCTCGGGCCGCCACGCGGATCGGTAGCGTGTCTGAAAGCAAAAAAGGACGGCCTTCGGTCTGCTAGAACGCCACTTCGTGGCTCTAGGTCGCTTCGCTCTAGGTCGCTTCGCTCTAGGTCGCTTCGCTCTAGAACGCTCGCAGGCTTGCTTTAGAATCTAGAAGGAGCGCAGCGATGCTCTGCTTTTTCTAGCAGGGCGTAGCCCGCTCTAGCCGCATAGCGTCCTAGACTCTAGAAGGAGCGAGCGACGCTCTGTTTTTTCTAGCAACTCTGCTTTTTATCATTTTAAATCCAATCGGAGATATCTGGTGTTACAACAAATCAAAAAATTCATCATAGTAGGCCTTGGCGCCACAATATTGATGGGCGCTCAGGTTCATGCCGTTACGCCATCTCCACAAATGATTGAGCAGTTCAAGCAATTACCGAAATCTGAACAGGCAAGGCTTGCTAAGCAATACGGTATTGATCCTAATATGCTTTCAGGTTCTCAGGCCCAAACTCAGGTTACAAATCCTGAAGTAGTAGGGGAAAGAGACACCAATCCTCGTGTGTCTGATGCCGATAAAAAAGCGGCTAAAGCTGAGTTAGATTTTTCTGAAGATACCAGCAAAATAAAATTGCGTCGTTTCGGTTATGAGATGTTTGCTGGTGAACCAAGCACATTTGCACCTGTGTCAGATGTACCGGTTCCGGGAGAGTATCTCGTCGGTCCAGGCGATAACATTAAAGTTCAGCTTTATGGTAAAGAAAATAAAGAGTATGACCTCGTCATTAACCGTGAGGGGGTTATCCAGTTCCCTGAGCTAGGTCCAATACCAGTCATGGGGCTTAGTTTCTCTGAGCTCAGAGACTCTTTATCCCAGCGTATTAGTGAGCAAATGATAGGTATTGAGTCCAACATCACTATGGGTGAGTTGCGCTCGATACGCATTTTTGTGGCCGGTGATGCCTATAAACCTGGTTCGTATACGGTTTCAAGTTTATCAACTATCACTCAGGCTCTGTTTGTCGCTGGTGGTGTTAACGAGATCGGTTCATTACGTAATGTACAGCTGAAACGTAATGGCAAACTAGTTGGTACTTTAGATCTTTATGACCTGTTAATGCGAGGTGATGCCTCGGGGGATTTAAGACTCCATTCTGGTGATGTGGTGTTTATTCCTTCTATTGGCGGCCTTGTAAGCGTAACTGGCGAAGTAAGACGCCCAGCTATTTACGAGCTAAAACACAATGAGAGCATGGCTGACGTTATCGCAATGGCCGCTGGGTTAAATACAGGAGCATATCCTAAAAGCAGTTCAATAGAGCGTTATAATAGTAAATCTTTGAAAACCATAGTGAACGTAGATTTAACCTCTGAGCAAGGTCGAAATACACCAGCCAAAGCAGGTGATATTGTTCGCGTGAAAAGTGCGTCGGAGCAATACGAGAGTGCCATCACTATAGCCGGGGCTGTTGTTCGTCCGGGTAAATATCAATGGTTTGCCGGTCAAAAAGTAAGTGACGTATTACCTTCTCTGTGGGGAGACTTAGCGGCTTCTGCTGATCTCGATTACGCAATCGTGATCCGTGAAGTGAATCAGTACGGTGATATTGAAGTGCATCAATTCTCACCAGGGAAAGCAATTAGTGCTAAAGAAAGTGGCCAAGACCTTAGCTTAAATGCGCGAGATAAAATCATTCTGTTTAATTTTTCAGATGATATACAGAACCGCTATGAGCTAAATAAATTAGTAAAAGAGCGTGTTGAAAAAGTCACTTCTTTAAATACAAGTAATCTTTTAGGTTCAGATTTATTTAAAGCCGGTTTTGTTCAACTCGATAAAACTAAGTTATCGCAACGTACCGATCTTGCTGGTGTAGTACTAACAGATAAGAAAGAGTCTGAAGAGGCTGAAGTTGTTAAAGGCGTAGTCAATAAAATGTTGGCTAATTTATTTGACGATACAGAATTGCTTAAACTCAGTAATCAGATGGGCCGTCAAGAGTTACTCTACCCAGTAATGGTTAAATTAAATAGCCAAGGGCGAGCAGGCTCGGGTATTCAAATAGTTGCTATTGATGGACAGGTAAGAGAGCCAGGAGTATATCCACTGACTGTGGGTGCTCGGGTGAATGATTTAGTGATCGCTGCAGGTGGTTTAAAAGAAGGTGCTTATACCGCTAGAGCTGAATTAACCACTACCTTAACCGATATCAATGGCTCGAGAATTAAGCATAATAATCTGGATTTAACACAAGCATTGCAAGGAATCGAAAGTGCCAATATACGTTTAACTGGGCGCGACATGCTAACAGTGATGACGACTCCTGATTGGCAAGAATCTAAAGTTGTTGAAATCCGAGGCGAAGTAAAATTCCCTGGACGCTACAATATCCGCCGCGGTGAAACACTTAACGATTTAATCGCTCGTGTGGGTGGGTTTACTGAATATGCTTATTTGCCATCAGCTGTATTTGTGCGCGAATCTGTTCGTAAGCAAGAGCAAATAGAGATTAAAAAGTTAGCCGATCAATTGCGTCGAGATATAGCCACACGAGGTGTATCGCAGGATGGCACTATGGTCAATTATGCTGATGCGCAATTGATGTTGGCCGATTTAGAAAATATCAAAGCGGTAGGGCGCCTCGTTGTCGATTTACCTGCAATTTCATTAGGGATTGAACAAGCGAATATTCAGCTTGAAGATGCCGATATCCTCTATGTTCCATCGACTAAGCAAACCATTGCAGTGATGGGAGAGGTTCAGCACCCAGCAACTCACAGATTTAAAGATGGCTTAACTTTAGACCAATATTTAGCTATGTCCGGTGGTGCGCGTAAACGTGCTGATGAAGACCGCACTTATGTTATCCAAGCAAATGGTTCAGTACTCATGCCTGGTCGTTCGAGTTGGTTTAGTAGTGAAGACCAGTTACAACCGGGTGATACCATTATTGTGCCATTAGATACGGAATATAAAGATAACCTAAGTCTCTGGACACAGATCACGGGTATTATCTATAACACCGCCGTAGCTGTATCAGTTATCGCAGGCCTGTAGAACTAGGAATCTAGGAGCGCCGCTTTACGGCTACAGAAAGTCACTACGTGACTTGCGGATAACGGAACGGGCAGTGCCCTTACGGATAAAAGTACGCCGCGTTGCGACTACAATAACGGAATGGGCTGCGCCCTTACGGTAAGCGAATTTCTTGTTGCTTTTACCGTTATCTGTAAGTGAAGCGTTCTGTCAACAGTCAACGTTTCCGGTTCCGTCAACCGTGATCGGTTTTAAATTTTTCCAAGAAGTGGATATGAAGTTTCAAAAGCTAGAAGTCTGGCAACTTAGTTACGAATTATCATCTTCTATTTATATAGCTACAAAAGACCTCCGAGATTGGGGCTTCAGAGACCAAATTACTCGGTCCGGCCTTTCTGTTCCGTCAAATATTGCTGAGGGAATGGAACGTTACGGCGCTAAAGAGCAAATACAGTTTTTATATATTGCTAAAGCTTCGCTTGCGGAATTGATTACGCAAGCCATGATTGGTAAAGATATTGGTTATTTAGAACCAAATTATGTTGATGATTTACTAATAAAAACTGAAAGAATATCCGCTATGCTAGCTGGGTTAATCAAATCGATTAAAGGTCGAAATTCAGAAAATAAATAAGCGCACGCCGCTTTGCGGCTACAGAATGTCACTACGTGACTAACGGATGTTACTAGGATAACGGAACGGGCTTCGCCTTTACGGTAAAAGCATTGTCTGTTATCCGTAAGCGCAGCGTTCCGTGAGTGAGACTGCGAACGTTCCGTCAACTGTCAACGTTCTTAGCTTTGCTTTTACCGTTATCTGCCAGCGGAGCGTTCCGTCAACCGTCTACGAGAACTTACATAACGAGATAAGTTTTAAATGTCTAATGAAATAAACAAATATAAACAAGATGCAAAGTTTCCGTCGACTGTGCAAGATGACGAAATTGATCTTCGTGAATTATTCTCTGTCATCTGGCAAGGCAAATGGTTAATTATTGCCATTACAGCTGTATTCGCAATTGGTGCAGTTATTTTTGCTATAAAACAACCCAATATCTATAAATCCGAAGCTTTATTAGCTCCCGCATCTGAAGAGCAAGGCGGTGGTTTAAGTGCATTAGCATCGCAGTTTGGGGGCTTAGCAAGCTTAGCTGGGGTAAATTTAGGTGCTAAGGGCGGTACGGATAAAACAGAGCTCGCCATCGAGGTATTGAAATCCCGCCAATTTACCAGTGATTTTATTCAAAGACACAATATCCTCGTCGATTTAATGGCCGTCGAAAAATGGGATAGGGATGCTGATAAATTAATTTATGATCCTGAACTTTACAACGAACAAACCAGTACTTGGGTACGTGAAGTCAAAGCGCCATTTAAACCAGAGCCTTCAATGCAGGAGGCTTATAAAGTTTTTAGCAAAATGATTGCTGTTAATAAAGCGAAAGAAACTGGAATGGTCACTATTTCAGTTGAGCATTTATCACCTGCTGTTGCCCAGCAGTGGGTAGCTTGGTTAATCCAAGATATTAACAAAGTGATGAAAGACCGTGACGTTGCTGAGGCGAATCGTAGCAGTGAGTTTTTAAATAAACAAATTGCCTTAACTAATGTGGCTGATATTCGAACAATTTTGTATAAGTTAGTAGAAGAACAAGCTAAAACCATTATGTTTGCCGAAGTGCGTGATGAATACGTTTTTAAAACTATTGACCCAGCATTAATACCTGAAGAAAAGGCCAAACCAAAACGCGCATTAATTTGCGTATTAGGTACCATGCTTGGCGGCATGTTAGGGGTGATGATTGTGCTGGTAAGGCATTTTATGAGGAAAGAGGCTTAGGCTAACGCTCAGTTCTAGGACGCAGTAAAAAGCGCTGTTCTAGACTCTAGAAGAAGCAAACGACTGCATGGTCAATTTTGTTCCATACAAAATCTGACATTTCCACCATCCATGGTGGTCAGATGCAGGAGGTAGCACGCTTTTTAATAAGAGCGTAGGAGCAGTTATCGAGCGACGCTCTGCTTTTTCTAGCAGGGCGCGTAGCCCGCTCTAGCCGCGAAGCGTTCCGTTAACCGCTTTCTAACTCTCACAAGCGTTACATTTTATATTTTATCGAGGTATTTTTAGTGAAAATTCTGGTTACAGGTGGTGCTGGCTTTATCGGCTCTGCAGTCGTTCGTTATATCATCAACAATACTCAAGATAGCGTAATTAATGTCGATAAACTGACTTATGCTGGCAATCTTGAATCTCTTGTGAGTGTTGAAAAAAATCAACGATACGCATTCGAGCAGTTGGATATTTGCGATCGTGTAGCGCTTGAGCGCGTGTTTGCTCTGCATCAACCTGATGCCGTAATGCATTTAGCGGCAGAATCTCACGTAGATCGTTCTATTACTGGTCCTTCAGATTTCATTCAGACCAATATCGTTGGTACTTATACACTTCTAGAAGCAACGCGTGCTTATTGGAACGAGTTATCTGCGGAAGCAAAGAAAGCTTTTCGTTTTCATCATATTTCTACTGATGAAGTTTATGGCGATTTACCTCATCCTGACGAAATCATGATGGGCGCTAATCACGATTCACCAATAACAAGTAACCAGCACTTACCGCTGTTCACCGAAACAACACCCTATGCGCCTAGTAGTCCTTATTCGGCATCTAAAGCCTCAAGCGACCATCTAGTGCGGGCATGGCTGCGGACCTATGGACTACCGACCATAGTCACAAACTGCTCCAACAATTATGGTCCGTATCACTTTCCTGAAAAGCTAATCCCACTGGTGATCCTTAATGCACTTGAAGGCAAGGCATTGCCTATTTACGGTAAAGGCGACCAGATCCGCGATTGGTTATATGTCGAAGACCATGCACGCGCACTATACAAAGTGGTTACTGAGGGCAAAATTGGTGAAACCTACAATATTGGTGGCCATAACGAGAAACAAAATATTGAGGTAGTCAAAACTATCTGTGCAATCTTGGATGAACTCGCGCCAATGCACGAGCGTGGTTACTCACTCAACACACAGTATTCATCATTAATCACTGAAGTTGCCGATAGACCAGGCCATGATCGCCGTTATGCCATAGATGCTACGAAAATGAGT
Organism: Shewanella sp. SM32; assembly: GCF_025654235.1. Classification (NCBI taxonomy): domain Bacteria; kingdom Pseudomonadati; phylum Pseudomonadota; class Gammaproteobacteria; order Alteromonadales; family Shewanellaceae; genus Shewanella; species Shewanella sp. SM32. The sequence continues at coordinate 48,752 of NZ_JAKKRO010000013.1, forward strand.
AATGAGCTTAACTGGCAACCAGAAGAAACCTTCGAAACAGGCCTTCGTAAAACCATTGAATGGTATTTAGCTAACCAAGAGTGGTGTCAACATGTCCAAGACGGTTCTTACCAAAGAGAACGTTTAGGTATCTAAAGTTATTCTACTTATTTTTTTGACCGTTGACCGTTGACCGTTGACCGTTGACCGTTGACCGTTGACCGTTGACCGTTGACCGTTGACCGTTATCGAATTTGAGGATTTATGAAAGGAATTATTCTAGCCGGCGGTTCAGGTACGCGTTTATATCCATTAACTCGCGGCGTATCTAAACAGCTGTTGCCAATTTACGACAAACCGATGATTTATTATCCGCTATCAACACTTATGTTAGCGGGTATTCGCGATATTTTAATTATCACCACTCCCGAAGATAACGCTGCCTTTAAGCGCTTATTAGGTGATGGCTCCGATTTTGGCATTAACCTCGAATATGCCGTACAACCTTCACCAGATGGCTTAGCGCAAGCCTTTATTATTGGTGAACAGTTTATTGGCGATTCGAATGTCTGCTTAGTGCTTGGCGATAATATTTTCTACGGTCAGTCTTTTTCCAAGACACTCAAAAATGCCGCTTCGCGTGAATCTGGCGCGACTGTATTTGGCTACCAAGTGAAAGACCCCGAGCGTTTTGGTGTGGTGGAATTTGATGCAGATATGAAAGCCATTTCAATTGAAGAAAAGCCCGCGAAGCCAAAATCTAATTACGCGGTCACAGGCCTGTATTTTTACGACAACAAAGTGGTTGAACTGGCGAAACTGGTTAAACCATCGCACCGTGGTGAGCTTGAGATTACCACTCTCAATGAGATGTACCTCAATGCGGGTGAACTCAATGTCGAATTGCTCGGTCGTGGCTTTGCTTGGCTTGATACAGGCACTCACGAGAGCCTTCACGAGGCTTCATCTTTTGTTCAGACCATCGAACATGTGCAAGGCTTAAAGGTGGCCTGTTTAGAAGAAATAGCCTATCGCAATGGTTGGCTAACACGCGAACAATTGCACGAACTCGCCAAGCCGATGCTTAAAAATGACTATGGCCAGTATTTGGCCAAACTAGTGTAAGTGGTTAATAGTTAATGGTAAGTGAAACACAAATAACGAATAACGAATAACGAATAATTATGAAAATATTAGTCACCGGTAGTAATGGCCAAGTGGGTAGTTGCCTCGTTAAACAATTGAGCCAGATGCCAGAGATTGAATTTTTGGCGGTTGATCGTACTCAATTAGATATTACCGACGCTGCAGCTGTCGCCAAGTTAGTTAATGACTTTAAACCTCATGCGATCATTAATGCAGCGGCGCACACCGCAGTAGATAAAGCAGAGCAAGAAGTCGAACTTTCCTATGCTATCAACCGTGATGGCCCGCAATGGTTAGCCGAAGCAGCTAACAGCGTCGGCGCAGTTATGTTACATATTTCCACTGACTATGTTTTTGCCGGTGATAAACAGGGTGAATACTTAGAGACTGATGCGATTGATCCCCAAGGTGTGTATGGTAAAAGTAAACTGGCCGGTGAGTTAGCCGTTGCAGCCGCTTGTCCTCGGCATATTATATTGCGTACCGCTTGGGTGTTTTGCGAAACAGGTAATAACTTTGTAAAAACCATGCTGCGTTTAGCGCAAAGTCGTGATGAGCTTGGCGTGGTAGCCGATCAGTTCGGTGGCCCCACCTATGCAGGTGACATTGCCAATGCATTAATCGTTATGGCTAAAGCCGTTAGCGAAGGTAATCAATCATTTGGTATTTATCACTACGCAGGTTTGCCCCATGTTAGCTGGCACCAATTTGCCAGTAACATTTTCAATAAGGCAAATGAGCAAGGCATCTTAAATAAAGTGATTCGAGTCAACGCCATAGCAAGCGACCAATATCCAACTCCAGCTAAACGTCCTGCCAATTCAAAGCTGGATTGCCGTAAAATCGAACAAAGCTTTGGTATTCAGCCCAGCGACTGGCAAGCAGCGTTAAAAAATTTGAAAGGTTTTTTATAGGCAGTTATTCGTAAGTAGTTATTGGTTATTTGAGATAAACGGCGAGTCAGTGAAAACCAACAACTCACCATTAACCACTAACCACTAACCACTAACTATTAACCATTAACTATTAACCATTAACGGCTTTAGAAATGAAAATCATCGATACCAATATCCCTGACGTAAAAATTATCGAGCCAAAAGTCTTTGGCGACGAACGTGGTTTCTTTTTTGAAAGCTTTAACCAGCAGTTATTTGAAGCTGCTGTCGGCTATCCGGTCCATTTTGTCCAAGACAACCATTCTAAATCGAGTAAAGGGGTGTTGCGTGGCCTTCATTACCAACTTGCCCCCCATGCTCAAGCTAAATTAGTGCGCTGTGTGCTGGGTGAAGTATTCGATGTGGCGGTGGATATTCGTAAAAGCTCACCCACCTTTGGCCAGTGGGTTGGGGTGCATCTTTCTGCTGAGAATAAGCGTCAATTGTGGATCCCCGAAGGTTTTGCCCATGGATTTGTGACGTTAAGTGAGACGGCAGAATTTTTGTATAAAACGACTAATTATTATCATAAACAAAGTGAAGGTGCCCTTGTTTGGAATGATGCAGATTTAAATATTCAATGGCCTAATCAGGACGTTTTATTATCAGAAAAAGATGTGTTAGCACAAACCTTCTCAATGTTTAAGCAGGAACTTGTACATGCAAATTAAGCTTATCCCTCTCCAAGCGCACGGTGATGATCGTGGTTCGCTAATAGCCTTAGAAGAGGGGATCAATATCCCCTTTCCAGTTAAGCGGGTGTATTACCTGTTTAATACTAAAGAAGGGGTGCGACGTGGTTATCACGCTCACAAGACTCTCAAGCAAGTCGCTATTGTCGTGCGTGGTTCGTGTCGTTTTGTATTGGATGACGGTAAAGAGAAGGTAGAGGTGTTACTCGATAATCCTGCAAAAGGGTTATTGATCGAGTCATTTATGTGGCGAGAAATGTACGATTTTTCAGATGACTGTGTACTCATGGTATTAGCGGATCAACTCTACGAAGAAAGTGATTACATTCGAGATTACGATGATTTCATAGCTTATGCTAAGGGTTTGTAACTATGATTTTTTTAACTGGTAAATACTGTCAAATGAGATTGGCAAATATAAGTGACAGTGAATTTATTTTGAGCTTGAGGCAAAATGAGAAAAAGTCGAAGTTTTTAAATCAATCTCATATTACTGTTCAAGAACAGATGAAATGGATGAGTTTATATAAAGAAAGAGAAGTAAATGGCATTGAATACTATTTTATTATTACCGATTTAAATTTAACCCCAGTGGGGACATATCGTCTGTATAATATTGAGTCTTCACATGCTACTCCAGGAAGTTGGATAATTAAAGATAATACTGATTTCAAAACAACTTTTGAAAGTGTGTTATTAATGTATGATTTTGTTTTTAATGAGCTCAATAAGTTGTATATACTTTTTGATGTTAGGCAAGGGAACAAGAAAGTCAAGCGTTTTCATGAGTCATACGGGTCAATGAAAATATCAGAAGATTCTCAAGATGTTTATTATAAATTTATAAAAGATGATTTTCTAAAAATGAAATCTAAATTTAGCAAATATATTGGGTAAATTAATATGGCTTTTTCAAAGTTCAAAAATTGTAAAATTTCAGGAATTGTAACAGTCGTCCCCCAGATTGAAAAATCTATTGATGACGAAATCGCCCTTTATGGCGGTAATGAAAAACAAATACAACGTATAAAAAAAGCAGTTGGTTTAGATAAACGTAGAGTAACTGATAAAGATACCACTAGTGTTGACTTGTGCTATCAAGCATCTATTAAGTTAATCGAAGGGTTATGTATAAATAAAACTGAAATAGATGGATTAATTTTCGTTACCCAAACTCCAGATCATTTTCAGCCTTCTAATGCCGCAATTATGCATGGTCGATTAGGATTAGAAAAAATTTGTGCAAGTTTTGACATAAATTTAGGTTGTTCAGGCTATGTTTATGGTTTATGGATGGCGCACATGATGATTGCTTCGGGTACATGCAAAAAAGTATTACTTTTAGCCGGCGATACGATTAGCAAATATGTTAATGCTAAAGATCGCACTACAGCACCATTATTTGGGGATGCTGGCAGTGCTACTTTGGTTGAAAAATCAGAACAAGTTCAACCATCTTTTTTCAGCTTACATACTGATGGTTCTGGACATGATTTTATCAAAGTACCTGCCGGTGGATTTCGTTGTCCGTCGAATTCTGAAACTGCAACATCAATAGAAGATTCAGAAGGAAATTGGCGCTCTCAAGATGATCTTCACATGAATGGTGGTGAAGTATTCAATTTTTCAATTAAAACTGAACCAGCAGCGATCACTGAAATATTAGAGTACAGTGAAAAAATAATCGATGAAATTGATTTTGTGGTTTTTCATCAAGCTAATAAATACATCATTACCAATATAGCGAAACGATTAAAACTACCGTTAGAAAAAGCACCGTGTGAAACGGTCAGTAAATATGGTAATCAGAGTTCCGCTTCTATACCGTGCACAATTAATGATGCACTAAATAAACAAGTTGCCACCAGTCAGCAACAACTTATTCTTTCTGGTTTTGGAGTTGGCTTGTCTTGGGCTAGTGCTATTGTTAATCTGGAAAATATTTTTTGTCCACCAGTTTCAATTTATAATAAAGAGGGTACGAAATGAATAAGCAAGATTTTTTAGAACAACTAACTGAAATTATGCAACTAGATGAAACTATCACCGAGGATGCGGTATTAGTTGAATACCCTGAATGGGATTCTATGGCTAGTTTAGGTGTGATGTCGATGTTTGATATTGAATATGGCATCACTCTTAATTTTGATGATTTAAAAAAGTTTAATACGGTGCATGAACTAATGGTTCGTGCTGGCGATAAAATTACAGATTAGGTTTATGAAATCAAAACTAATTTTGGTAACAGGTGTTAGTTCAGGGATTGGCTTTCAAATCACAAGCGATCTGCTCGCATCTGGTTATTCAGTGTTAGGCGTAAGCCGTAATGCGAATGATAAGGTAGAAGAACTGCTAGTTAGTTACCCATTAACTTTTTATTTTGAATCAGTTGATTTAACCGCTGATATTGATAGTTTGCCTAAATGGGTAGTTTCGCAATCTAAACTTAGAGGGCGATTTGCTGGTTTTGTACATTCAGCCGGAATACAGCAGATTATCCCTTTGCAGATAAACACTTACGGAAAAATGTTGGAGATTTTTAATTTAAATGTGTTTGCTGGACTGGCATTGGCGCGAGGCGTTTCCGATAAGCGTGTTATGCAAGATCAAGGTGGTTCAATCTTATTTATTTCCTCGATAGCCAGCAAGATTGGGCAATCTGGACTAGTAAACTACAGCGCATCTAAAGCGGCGTTGAACGGTGCTATGCGTTCTATGGCAAAGGAATTATCGCCGAGAAATATTTGTGTTAATTCAGTGTTGCCTGGTTTTGTGATGACTGAGATGATTGAAAAATGGCAAGATGTTTATAATGCTGACTATATTAATAAAATTAATGAACAATACCCGTTAGGAATTGGGAAAGCACAAGACATTTCCAATCTAGTTTGTTTTTTGCTCGATGAAAAATCTCGCTGGATAACGGGTAGTGAGTTTGATGTTAATGGTGGTGCAAGTTTAGGGGCTTAAAATGGACAAAATTTTAAATTTAGTTTTAGAAACGGTAAAAGAAATCGGTGAAGATCAGAATAATCAAGAACTAATCGATGCCACAGAAGATACTCGTTTATTCGGTGAAAATTTGGATAGCATGGGTATAGTCTTTTTGGTAACTGACCTAGAAAGTCTTATTTCTGATGATCTCGGCGTTGATTTAACACTGGCTGATGAACGAGCGATGAGCCAAAAAACCTCACCATTTAGAAGTGTTAAGGCACTTGCAAATTACATAAATAAGTTGATTGAAGAGGCTAAGGCTGAGTAATGAAGCAATTAGTCTATCTAATCACTGGTACAAGAAAGGGGCTGGGTAAATCTTTGTCAGAATATTACCTAGCTCAGGGGCATAGAGTGTCCGGATGTAGTCGGGGTAAGTCTACTATTGAACATGAAAATTATCTTCATTTTGAGTGTGATGTTTCAGACGAAAAAGCTGTGGTTTCAATGGTTAGGCAGACTAAAAAGGCCTTTGGCAGTATTGATATCTTGTTAAATAATGCTGGTATTGCTGCGATGAATCATATTTTAACTACCCCTTACCAAAATGCTCATAATGTGTTTAATACTAATTTTTTTGGCACTTTCTTGTTTAGTCGTGAAGTAGCAAAAGTAATGATGAAACAAAAGATGGGGTCGATAGTTAATTACACTACAGTAGCCGTCCCTCTAGATCTTGAAGGTGAGGCTGTTTATGCGGCGAGTAAAGCAGCAATAGAAAGTTTCACTCGCGTATCGGCAAAAGAATTAGCTCAATTTGGAGTGCGAGTTAATGCTTTAGGACCTACTCCAGTTAAAACTGATTTGATAAGAAATATACCTGAACACAAACTTAATGAGTTACTTGCTCAGCAAGCGATTCATCGATTTGGTGATTTCGATGATGTGTTAAATGTAATAGAATTTTTTAATTCTGAAAAAAGTAATTTCATTACTGGTCAAATTATTTATTTAGGTGGGGTGTTTCACTAATGTCCTGGTTTATAGAGCATTTTAGATTTCTAGCAGACAAACCTGCTATTGTTGATTCTCAAGGGGCCTTTACTTATGCCCAACTAGCAACGCAAATTGATGTTTATAAAAATTATCTGGATGTACAATTTGATGATAGTCAAGTTGTTGTGATTTTATCAGATTATAATTTCAATGCAGTTGCGCTTTTTTTTGCTCTGTTACAAAAAAAATCAATTATTGCCCCTATTGTTTCGAATAATAAAGAAGAGATTGATAAACGCTTTTGTGTAGTGAACCCAGATTTTATCATAAAACTCAATGACCATGGTGAAGTGCATGTTGAGAATAAGTCTAATGACTTAGACAGACATCAGATGTTACAAACGCTCTGTTTTAATAAGCAACCTGGTTTAGTGTTGTTCAGTAGTGGTAGTACGGGTGAGCCAAAAGCGATGATCCATAATCTGGACAGCTTAGCTAACAGCTATCAAGGAAAAAAACAAAAAAATATCAACATGTTGGTTTTTTTAATGTTTGACCATATCGGTGGCTTAAATACCTTATTAAATACACTTGCCATGGGGGCTAAAGTCGTTTTTCCTAACACTCGTAATCCTGATGATATTGCTGCATTGATTGAAGCGCATCAGATACACGTGCTACCTTCATCACCAACTTTTTTAAATATGATGCTAATGGCTCGAGTGCAAGAACGTTTTAATTTAAGCTCACTAAAGATGATTACTTATGGCACAGAGTCAATGCCAGAAAGTTTACTTAAAAAAATCAAAATGTTTTTCCCTCGAACTAAATTGCTACAAACATTTGGAACAAGCGAGACTGGGATCGCGCAGACGTCAAGTCGTTCATCAGACAGTTTGCAAATGAAATTTGATGATCCAAACCTTGAATGTAAAATAGTTGATGGCGAATTATGGTTGAAAAGTAAAACGCAGGTTATTGGATATTTAAACGCATCAATGGAATGTTTTACTGATGATGGTTGGTTTAAAACCGGTGACTTAGTTGAAGAGTTAGATAGCGGATATTTAAAAATAAAAGGTCGCGCAAAAGAAATAATTAACGTAGGCGGTGAAAAAGTACTGCCTGCTGAAGTTGAGTCTGTAATACTTGAATTAGATATCGTAGATGACTGTATGGTTTATAGTGAAAAGAACTCAATTACAGGGCAAATGGTTGCTGTGCAGATTGTATTACATGATGGTGCTTTAGAGAAGGAAGCTAAAAAAACTATTCAAGCTTATTGCCGAACAAAACTTGACACTTATAAAGTTCCTGCTCGTTTCAAATTTGTAGATAAAACAAGTTTTGGTGAGCGCTTTAAAAAACTTAGACTTAAATAGTTCGAACATAAAAGATATTGATCTGTAAGGGGGTAATAGTGATTAATTTTTTAGACTTAAAAGCCATTAATAACCAATATCAGCAGGAGCTAAAAGACGCTTGTGCTCGGGTGATTGATTCTGGTTGGTATATTATGGGCAACGAGCTCACCCAATTTGAAACCGAATTTGCAGCCTATTGCGGTACTCAACATGCAATAGGTGTTGCCAATGGCTTAGATGCGTTAATTCTTACTCTGCGTGCCTGGAAGGAATTAGGCAAACTCAAAGCAGGCGATGAAGTCATAGTCCAAGCCAATACTTATATTGCATCAGTACTCGCTATTACTGAAAACGATCTGGTGCCTGTGTTGGTTGAACCCAATCCAACAACATTTAATTTAGAACCCTCTATTGTACGCGCAGCGATTACCTCTAAAACAAAAGCTATTTTACCTGTGCATTTATATGGCCAAATTTCACCTATGCCTGAAATTATGGCGCTTGCAGCAGAGTTTGACTTATTAGTGCTGGAAGATTGCGCTCAATCACACGGTGCTGAAATTAACGGCAAACGTGCCGGTAATTGGGGTCATGCGGCTGGGTTTAGCTTTTACCCAGGTAAAAACCTCGGGGCGTTAGGGGATGCCGGCGCTATTACTACGAATGACGATGAGTTAGCCCAAACATTAAAAGCCCTACGTAATTATGGCTCGCACAAAAAGTATGAAAATTTATACCAAGGCGTGAATAGCCGTTTAGATGAAATACAAGCTGCAATGTTACGGGTCAAATTGCGCCATTTAGAGGCAGAAACTGCCCGTCGTCAACACATTGCAGCTATGTATTGCGAAGGTATTAATAACCCACGCATCGTATTACCACTCGATGTCGCTACATTTACCATTAACAATTCACAGCTAACCACTAACCACTCACCATTAACCATTCACCATTATAAAGCTCACGTTTGGCACTTATTTGTGGTGCGTTGTGAACAACGCGAAGCATTGCAGCAGCATTTAGCCAATGAGGGTATTCAAACGCTCATTCATTACCCTATCCCGCCGCATAAGCAGCAAGCGTACCGTGAGTTTCAGTCGCAATATTTACCGCTAACGGAGGTTATTCACCAACAGGTTTTATCCATTCCTTTAGATCCGACCATGAGTGATGAAGCTATTAAGCAAGTGATAACAGCGCTTAATGGTTTTAATGCATGAAACGTTTGTTAAAAGTCACCGCCATGACAGGGTTATTAACTTTACTCAAAATGGCAATGGGGTTTGTCATTGCCAAGGTAGTGGCTATTTACACTGGCCCTACCGGTTTGGCCATGCTGGGCCAAGTGCAAAGTATGGTTGGCAGCCTTAATGGCATTATTAACAGCCCAGTCGGCAGTGGCATCGTCAGGTTTACCGCTGAAAATAAAGCACAAGGTTTTGACGCTTGTGCGCCTTGGTGGCATGCTTCATTACAATGGGTGTTGATTATTTCAGCGATAACCATTCCGAGTGGTTTATTGTTAGCGCCGCATATCGCCATTTGGCTATTCGAAGATGCAGAATTAACTTGGGTCGTGATGGTAACTGTGTGTGTGTTGCCACTTTCAGCAATTGGTACTCTGTGTAATTCAGTCATTAATGGTCAGCAGTTATACCGTCGTTATGTTAGCCTTGGTATAGTGTCAGCGTTAGTTTCTGGCGGCGCAATGTTAGCCATGATAGTGCTGCACAATATTCAAGGCGCACTCTTAGCGGCAGCAGTGCAATCGGCCTTAATTGGTGTGGTGATGCTAATTGCCAACCTGCGTCAACCTTGGTTTAAGCTTTGTTATTGGTGGGGGGCGGTAGAGCCAAAAGCACGCAAAGACATTGGCAAATATATGCTGATGGCGATCACCAGTGCGTTAACCGTGCCGGTCTCATTAATTTTGGTGCGCAATATTTTAATTGACCAAGTCGGTTGGGATGCAACCGGCCAATGGCAAGCGGTGTATAAAATCTCTGAAGTCTATTTAGGGGTGATCACCATGGCGCTCGGGACCTATTATTTGCCGCGCCTGTCATCATTAACAGGTGTTGATGCTATTGTCAGTGAAATTCACAAAACTGCACGTGTTATTATCCCAATTGTTGCCACTATGGCACTCGCGGTTTACTTATTGCGTGATGTGGCGATTTCATTATTATTTACCGAAGCATTTCGCAGCGCTCGTGAATTATTTGCGATCCAATTAACCGGTGATGTGATTAAAATTGCCGCTTGGCTTTATGCATACCCAATGCTTTCTCGTGGCGCCACTAAATGGTTTATTGTTACAGAGATAGTGTTTACCTTTAGCTTTGTAGCCTTGACATATGGGCTAGTCAATATACATGGTGTAGTTGGAGCCAATATGGCCTACGCAATAAATTATATGGTTTATTTTCTGGTTGTGTTTAAAGGGGTTAGGCGGTTTGCTAAATGAAGAATTTTTCTAAGATTTCAATTATCACACTCACATACAAAAATTGGCGACTATTAGAAAAAGCGATTACATCGGTTGTTAATCAAGTTGTAGACCAAAAATATAAAATTGAATATTTGATTGTTGATGATGGAACGGATGACTTTAATGTTGATTATGTCAGTGCGCTTTTAAATAATACAGGTTTAGATTATCAAATAATCGTTAATCAGCACAACATTGGAACGGTACAGTCATTTAACAACGCCATCAAGAAGTCTAGCGGAGACCTAATTATTCCATTGTCTGCAGATGATGAGTTTTATGATTGTTATGTTCTCAATGATATTGCGGCGGAGTTTGATAGAACAGATGCGTATGTTATTACTGGGTTGAGGGTGCCTATTTTTAACTCAATCGAATGCCAGTCACTCCCTAGTAATAGAGATTATGCCCTGTTTAATGATGCAAAGCTATTGTTGATGAAAATTCTGGTTGGAAACATTATTTCGGGTGCCTCAACATATTATCGGCGAGAGTTATTTGATAGTGTGGGCTATTTTGATGAGACTTATAGGCTTCTTGAAGATTACCCATTTTATATTGAATTGCTATCTGCAGGGATAAACATCGCGCTCCTTAAACGAAAAGTCATTAAATATGGTATGTCTGGCATTAGTGCCGCTGGTTCCATGAATCCGGTTTTAAGGAAGGATTTTTTAAGGTTGTATAAAAAAATATTAACTCGCACAGATTTGGGTGTTCTTAATCGGAGGTCTATTTTATATTTAAACATAATGAGTAAAAGAGAAAAGTTACTTAATTCTTGGAAATATCCTGATTTGTTTTTGTTGATAGCATTTAATAAAATATTTTCAACCATAAAATCGACTATCTTTTTTTGAGTGTGTTTGATGTAATAATTTTAATTTGAAAATACTAACCACCATATAGCATTGCTTTTTATAATAAAAGTCTGCTGTAGTTCCCTTCTTGAATTCAATAATTGGATTTAAAACGTGCTAGTAGAAGTATTAACTCCTAAAAAATTTCGCCACGATATTAACGGCCTGCGAGCTTGGGCGGTGGTCGCCGTGGTCCTCTATCACTTTGGCGTGCCTGGTTTTGCCGGTGGTTTTGTCGGCGTCGATGTGTTTTTTGTGATCTCAGGTTTTTTAATGACTGGGATCATTATCTCTGGCCTCGAACGGGGCAACTTTTCGCTCTGGGATTTTTATTTGGCGCGGGCAAGAAGGATCATTCCGGCGCTGTTGGTACTCTGTGCGAGCTTATTAATCTTGGGTTGGTTCTGGCTACCCAATGCCGACTATAAGATGCTGGCCGCCCATGTGGGTACGGCCGTGGCATTTGTCTCAAATCTCAAGTTCTGGCGCGAAGCGGGCTATTTTGATGCCGCGAGTCACGAAAAGTGGTTACTGCACACTTGGTCACTGTCGGTGGAGTGGCAGTTTTATATTCTGTTGCCGCTGGGCTGTCTGCTGTTGTGGCACTGGTTTGGTAAGCGAGGGGTAAAGCTGGCGCTGGTTGCGGCCGGACTGCTGTCGTTAGCCTTGTCTGTTTATGCCAGTGTGCGCTGGCCTGGGGCGGCGTTTTATCTGTTGCCTACCCGTGCGTGGGAGATGTTAGCCGGTGGTTTAGTATGGTGGGCAACTCGCACTCAGCCGCTGCCACAGCAGTGGACTCGATTAGCCGAAGGACTTGGTTTTGCGCTAATCGTGTTGGCGATTGTTTTCTTTAACGCTGCCATGCAGTGGCCTGGTTATTTGGCATTAGCGCCAGTGGTTGGGACTATGTTGGTTTTGGCGGCAAACAGCTCGAATTCGTGTCTGACCGCCAACCCACTAGCGCGTCACCTTGGGGCAAGTTCTTATTCTATCTACCTGTGGCACTGGCCGGTGGTAGTCATATTGAGCTATGTCGGTGAAACCAAGAATCCATTGTGGATAGCGGTGGGGGTAGGGTTGAGTGTACTGTTAGGTGAACTGTCTTATCGCTTCGTTGAAAATACGACACGGGTGAAATTATCTTCACTCAAAAAAAGTAAAGAGTCATTTTTCATCTTAGCCCCAGTCAGCGTTACTATTGTTGCAGCATGTTTTATTTATCTATTCAATGGGCTAAATATTGACATTAGACCTGGGGCATCTACGAACGTATCAAAATACTTAGATAAATATTCAAGGGAAAATTACCTCACTGCTTCTGTGAAAAAGCAATACAAAATAGAATGTGACTTTTTCGATGATGATGCTTATATAGCAAAAGGCAGTGACATCCCAGCCTTATGCACCGAAAAAAAGCATGAAGATGGAATTATTCTCTGGGGAGACTCGCACGCACAGGCTTTATCCTTTGGCATAAGAAGCCATTTGAAAGAGGGAGTCGACTTAGGTAGCTTCATCTGGTTGCCAGCCACATGTAGGTAGCGATAATGCAACAACGGGTGAATTTAAAATAGCATGTGACCGGTCAAACAAAGCTGCTATCGATGCTATTGCTAGACTGAAGCCAAGCGTGGTGATTATGGCGCAAAGATATGATCATGATAAAAACCATTATGAAAAAATTGTTGAGCATTTAACTACTCTGGGTATAAAACATATCATGCTCGTTGGGCCGGTGCCTCAGTGGCAACCGTCTCTTCCTAGAACTATAGCGCTTCGCCATTTCGATAAAAATGAACAATCTTTTTCTGATAGTTCATTTGATAAAAAATTATTAGACATCGACAATCGAATGAAAGCACTCTATGAAAATAATAATCAAGCCACTTACATCTCTTTACTTGATGCGTTGTGCAAGGGTAACGAGTGCCTTGCTAAAGTTGATGATAACAACACTCCCTTAGTTTGGGATTATGGTCATCTATCATTAGATGGTTCAGAATATATTGCACGGGAAGTGCTTTTTCACACTAAAGAACTTTCTAATTACTCGAAGACTAAATCTGTTCATTGAGTATTAAATATGATGCTTAGTTAGATAGCATTTAGATGATTTCCTCTAAGTTGTGTAAGTATGGGTGGGGCATTTTTGATGAGTTATTGAAAACTTGATTTTTAAGCGGGCATTGCACTTCGGATTTGAATCCACCAATCAAAAACGGGCGAACAGCGAACAGGAATAATGAGTTTCTTTTGCAAGTCTTTGCAGGTAGCTGTTTCAGTATTATTTCCCTGATTGTAAAAATTTAGGTGTTTTAAATTTATGATAAAAATCAGGTCTATTAATTTAGTTAGTATTTTATTTTTTCTTCTGTGCTTGTCAGCAAGTACGTGGGTTTTACCATCGGATGATTATCGAATTTTTATTTACAGAGCATCAATTATTAGTATTTTATTTTTGAACATCTTTGTTAGCAACATAACACTTAATAATACTAAATTAACTTTCTTGATGTTATCATGCTTGTTATTTATTATATCCTATAATATTTTTCACGCGGCTATTGCGACATCTATTCTCGGTATGGTAGCAGTCTTAAGTTTTATTTTTTTAAAGAGTGATGACTATGAAGTGATTTTTATTTTTGTTGTAAGGGGGTTTTCATTTATTTTTTTCATTGGCCTTATATTATATTTTTTATATTTAACAGATTTAGTTCATCCTACAGCAATTATTAATCCACTTAATCCTTTGAAAATAGAATCAGGCATTACTTTTAAGTACATTTATGGCTTGCTAGTAATTACGTCTGATCCTATTAGTGATTTATATCGTTTTCAATCTATTTTTGATGAGCCAGGAGTTGTTGGTACTATATGTGGACTAATGACTATAGCTATTCAGAATACAAAGATGAGGTATGAAAAGGTTGTATTTTATTTTTCCGGAGTTTTATCTTTTTCTACAGCATTTTTTGTTTTTGCTTTTGCTTCTTTGATAATGTCTGGTTCTTTTAAAACTATACTAAAAACGACATTAAGCGCTTGCTTTTCAATTATTATAATCATATTTTTTATACCTAAAAATGTTGCTGATTCCATTTTGTGGATCTTTAAAAATAAAAGTAAATTAGAAGACAACAGAATTAGCTCTTGTTTTTGGGATAAATACAACCAAGATATGGTTGGTGATAATCTGTGGTTAGGTATGGGAGAAGGCGCCAGCATGAATCTAGGTTGTGATGTCTCATCAGTAATCACTTTCGTTTATGATTATGGTTACATTGGAATAGTATTAATATTTTTTATTGTTTTTATTGTTTATTTTACAATGTATCTAGAAATCAGTAAAAATTCGTTTAACTCAAAGCTATTGTCTCATTTTTTTATTTGGATGTTATTTATATCAGTTAATTTTTATCAGAGACCTTCATTTTTATATCCATTATGGATTATTATAGGGGCAGGTTATTTAATTACATCTTGTAAAAATACATCAAAAAAATTAATATTTGATAAAGGTTGTTAGGTGTGATGAAAAATATAAACCAAGAAGTTACCATCTTAATGGCTACCTATAACGGTGCGCTATTTATAGAAAATCAAATTTTATCGTTATTACAGCAAACTTATAAGAACTGGGTTCTTTTAATTCATGATGATGGTTCAAGTGATCAAACTATAAATGTTATAAATAAGTACGAAGCAATTGACTCTCGTATAAGATTAATCAAAGATAGTATTATTCAACAAGGGGTAGGTAAAAATTTTCTATCACTTGTTAAACATGTGCATACTAAATATGCCATTTTTTGTGATCAAGATGATATTTGGTTAGAGCGTAAACTTGAAGAAATGTTGAATGTGGCTGAGCAAATTAATTTAGCTAAGCTAAAAGAGCCCAGTATTGTTTATGCTAATGGTTTCGCATTTGATAGTGATACAGGAGTTATCGATTTTAATGGTATATCAAATACACATGCTTTGCATTTAAAAGATTTTTTGTTTTTTAACGGTGGTTACCAAGGTTGCTCAATTTTGTTCAATCAAGCCATGATGGACTTTATTAAAAAATACCAAGGCCCGATTCATCATCATGATGATCTGGTGAGTCTGGTTGCCCATGCATTCGGTCAGGTCAACTTTTTAGATAAAAAACTTATGCTATATAGGCAGCATTCAAATGCAGTTACAGGGATGAAGGTGTTTAATAAAAATCCACTGCGTAACAAAATAGACTTTATTTTATCTAAGCCACACCATTTGGTGAAGATATATTTTTATGATGAATATAAAAATTTATTGTGCCAATCTAATTCAATTGTGTTTAAAAATTACTTAGACTATGCAACCGCACCATTTATAAAAAGACTCTATATCAGTTTTGCTAGTGGTCTTACACTGGGGGGCAGTAGATTAAAGTTGGTATTAAAGACAATTTTAAGAAGCAAGGTGATAAGTTCATGAAAATTTCAGTTTTAACACCAACGTATAACCGCTCACATACGCTACAACGTTTATATAATTCAATTTGCCAGCAAACTATACAAGATAATAATATTTATGAATGGATTGTCGTGGATGATGGCAGTTCTGATAACACTAAATCACTCATTCAATATTTTATAGCTGAAAATAAAATTAAAATTAAATATTACTATCAAGATAATTCAGGTAAGCCTTCAGCGATAAATTTGGGAGTTTTAAACTCTTCAGGGGATTATATTTTTATTGTTGATAGTGATGATAAGTTGACTGAAGATGCTATCGCGACACTAATTAATGCAGATCTATTGGTCTCTAGTTATCTAAAAAATACGTTTTCAGGTTTCTGTTTCAGAAGAGCAAGTTTAGATGGCAGTATTTTGGGGCGTGAAATTATAGGTAGTGAAGAGTGTCAACCAATGACTGCAACAGAGTGCGGTAATTACTTTATGGCTGATCTTGCCTATGTTTTTAAACGTGCCTATTTATGTGATAATGAGTTCCCTAAATTTAGTGATGAAAAGTTTGTACCTGAATTGTATATCTGGAATAAAATTACTGATATAAAACCTATTTTTGCATTCCCTAATAAAGTTATATATTTATGTGAATATATGGAAGATGGTCTAAGCAATAATTTTAAGTTAGAACTTAAGAATAACCCTAAAGGATTTGGTTTGTTTTATAAGGATCAAATTAAAAGGGAAAAAAAAATTATATCAAAATTTAAAAATATAATTAGATGGTTGCAATGTGTTGCATATTCACTGTTGAAGTAATTAATTATGAAGATCACCCTTATCATTACCGGCCTCGGAATGGGAGGCGCAGAGCGGCAGGTATGCGATCTTGCCGATCAATTTGCTGAAAATAATCATCAGGTTTTAGTCATTTCCATGACTGGTGAAAATATCAATCTGCCTCAATCCACCTTGGTGGAGGTAGTCTCGCTCAATATGTCTAAAACACCTCTGGGATTTATATCTGCCTACAGGCAAACCCGTAAGTTAATCAAAGCATTTAAACCGAATGTAGTGCACAGCCATATGGTGCACGCCAACCTGTTTGCCCGCTTGCTGCGTTTAAGCACACAAATAGAAAAACTTGTTTGTACCGCACACAGTTCTAATGAGGGCGGGCTTGGGCGTATGCTGGCGTATCGTTTTACTGATAGTTTGTGTGATTTAAACACCAACGTTAGTCAAGAAGCAGTGGATATTTCTGTTAAACGCCGCTCCGCGCCTGCAAGGCGGATCATCGCTATGCATAACGGCATTGATACCGAACGATTTACTTTTAATCACGAAAGTCGCGCTACCTTGCGCGCAACATTAAAACTGCTAGATCAAACACCATTAATCTTGGCAGTAGGGCGGTTAACTGAGGCGAAAGACTACCCTAACTTGTTAACTGCTTTTGCTCAGTTACCGTATACATTAGACAATTCGCAATTGGTGATTATCGGCACAGGGGAAGAGCAAGCTCCCATTTCGGCACTGGCTGCACAATTGGGTTTAACCTCCCGTGTACATTTTTTAGGTCTCCAACGTAATGTACATGAGTGGATGAGTGCGGCAGATGTCTTTGTTTTATCATCAGCGTGGGAAGGTTTTGGGCTTGTAGTGGCTGAAGCTATGGCCTGTGAGCGGGTGGTTGTTGCTACTGATTGCGGTGGGGTTAGAGAGGTTGTCGGTGATGCTGGATTTTTGGTCGAAATAAAAAACTCTCAACAGTTAGCCGCTGTAATTGAAGAGGCTATCAATTTACCAGTCGGTAGAAAGAAACAGTTAGGTACTGATGCAAGACAACGTGTTATAGATAGATATTCACTTTCAGTTATTGCGGATAAATGGCTTGAAATATATTCTAATTAAAAATCGCTATATTAATTACTTTGGTTTATATGAAAATATTATATCTAGTTAACTGTTCTGATTTTTTTTGCTCTCATTTCTTACCACTGGCTATAGCCGCTAAAAATAAAGGTTATGATGTTGTTGTGGCGGCAGGGAATAGTAATCAGCAAAAAAGAATAGAGAGCCTTGGTCTTTCATTTGTTGAATATAGATTGTCTCGGAGTGGTAAGTCTATTTTGACTGAGGTAAAGAGTTTTTTTGATATATTCAAATTAATTGGTAAAATTAAGCCTGACTTACTGCACATGTTAACAATTAAACCAATTTTATATGGATGTATTGCAGATAAAATTCGATTTAAGAATGGTGTTTCAAGGTTAGTTGCTTCCATAACGGGGCTTGGTTCTTCATCACTTTCAACTCGTCCTGCAGATAAATGTCTCTGGTATTTTATACAGTGTGCGTACAAGCTTTCGTTTATTTCAAATAAAGCAAATGTTGTATTTGAAAACGTTGACGATATGAAACAGTTCTCAGATTTGAAATTAGTACCACAGAGTAGATGTTTTTTAGTGAACGGTGCAGGTGTTGATACAGAAAAGTTTTCACCATCAGTAGAAAAGAATGATGAACTATCCGTCATTTTAGTTGCTCGATTACTTAAAGATAAAGGCATTAGAGAGTATATTGAAGCAGGTAAGATAATTAAGGAACTGAAAGTTCCTATCCGATTATTGCTTGCTGGTTCAGTAGATCATAATAATCCGTCATCAATGTCTGCTGATGAAATTCAGGCGGCGCACGATAATGGATATATTGAATATTTAGGGTTTAGAACTGATGTGGCTGATTTATATCAGCACTCTCACGTTGCATGTCTTCCTTCATACAGAGAGGGCTTGCCTAAGTCTTTAATAGAAGCTGCTTCATGTGGATTGCCTATCGTTACCACTGATGTACCTGGATGCCGACAATTAGTAGCTAGCCAACAAAATGGTTTTCTAATCCCTCCTCGGGATTCAAATGCTCTTGCTGAATGCTTAATTCATCTTCATCATAATAAGGATTTATTGGATGATATGGGTAAGGCCAGCAGGATTTTAGCTGAAAGAAAATTTGGCTACGATCAGGTATTAGCTTCTTTTTTTGAAATTTATAACAGTGCAGGTGATTTTAGAAATGAATAAGCCTCGAATTGCTTTGACAGGTGTGACAGGATTTGTTGGCTCGCATTTACTTGATAAATTACACTTGTTAAATTTTTATGGTACGATTTTTAATCGCTCAGAGTTCTCCTTAAAACAAGAGTTTAAAAGTGTTCAAGTACCAAACTTGGCTGATTATGATGGTTTTAAAAATGACTTGTCTGGTATTGATGTGATCATTCATTGTGCCGCTCGTGCTCATGTCATGCATGATGAAGTCGCCGATCCGCTTGCAGAGTATCGTAGAGTTAATGTGGAAGGCACGTTAAATTTAGCTCGGCAAGGTGTCGCTGCCGGAATTAAGCGATTTGTTTACCTTAGTTCTATCAAGGTGAATGGTGAGTCTACGGCTTTGGGCTCTCCATTTTATGAGTCAGATTCATTATCAACAAAAGATTTTTATGGTCAATCTAAAGCTGAAGCAGAACTTCAACTTATAGAGTTAGCTAATACATCAGGGTTAGAAGTGGTTATCATTCGGCCAACGTTGGTTTATGGGCCTCGTGTAAAAGCAAACTTTGCCTCATTGATGAATTTAGTTTCTAAAGGAATTCCGCTGCCCTTTGGTTGCATTAATCAAAATAAACGCAGTCTGGTGTCAGTTACTAATCTTGTTGATTTAATTATCACCTGTATTGACCACCCTAAAGCGGCTAATCAAGTATTCCTTGTTTCAGATGATCATGATGTTTCGACCTCAGAAATGGTTCGTGAAATGGCAAAGGCACTGGATAAGCCTACATGGCAACTCCCTATACCTATTTGGTGTTACAAGTTAGTGGGTAAAATATTTAATAAGTCAGATGTAGTGGATAGATTAACCGGTTCATTGCAGGTTGATATATCTCATACGAAAGAAACCTTAAATTGGACACCGCCTCAGACCCTACAAGATGGGTTCAAACAAGCGGCGCAAGCTTTTCTTCAAGCCAAAACTAAATGATGGTAGAACATGATTCGTTTAATTGATTTTCTCGCAGCTTTCTTTGGGTTGTTACTCCTATGGCCAATATTACTAATGGTTACAATTATTGGTTTATTTGATACCGGCTCACCTATTTTCATTCAAACACGTGTTGGAAAATATAAAAAACCTTTTAAATTGATTAAATTTCGAACTATGTCAGTAGAGACTAAGTCTGTAGCGAGTCACTTAGCTAGTAATGCTTCAATCACTAAGCTAGGTAACTTTTTACGTAAGACTAAAATCGATGAGCTGCCACAATTAATTAACGTTCTAAAAGGCGAAATGAGTTTAGTTGGCCCTCGTCCAAACCTGTTTAACCAAGAAGAATTGATTAAAGAACGCGATGCTTTGGGAGTTTATAATGTTTTGCCTGGCGTAACAGGATTAGCCCAAGTTCAAAATATTGATATGTCTACGCCTAGACTATTGGCTGAAACTGATAAGCAGATGATTGATTCATTAACCATCAAAGATTACTTTAAATACATTATTATGACGGCTACGGGGAGTGGTAGTGGTGATGCGGTTAAACCAAAGTAATTGATTATCAGTTTTATGTTTAGTGATTCGATTGGTAGTGTTTTTCTACCCTATAAACATTATTGATGTTGTTTTCATGAAGCTATTATTTTGTCTAGATTATCCCTATCTTGTTATTTTGCATACGGTTAAAGCTGCCGCTCATATTTTAGACAACATCCTTAGTTAGAGATTTTTTAACAGGGCTGTGATATTGTTGGTCTTTGTTGTTTGAGCCTCTTGAGTATGGAGGCGGTGCTGTTAATTATGGAATTTATGAAGTTTTTGAGTAAATTGGAGCGGAAAATGGAATTTTTGCAGTGTTTATTTTCTTTGAAACGGTCACATAAACGTTTAGTGAGTGTGGCGATTGATTCGGTATTTCTCTTAGTCGCATTTTGGGCAGCCTTGTTGGTGCGGTTAGATGCCGTGAGTGTCTTAACTAATAGCACATACTGGTTGCTCATTGTTTTGGTTGTGCCCGTGAGTATCATGGTGTTTGCTAAGCTGGGCTTATATCGTGCGGTGCTTAGATACATGGGGTTACAAGCACTTACCGCTATTATTGTTGGTGTGCTTGCCTCAACAGTGTCGTTAGTGTTAATTGCGTATTACAGCGAGGCGAACCTACCCCGTACTGTACCAATTATTTACGCTGCTTTTGCCTTGGTATTTGTCGGTGGAACTCGCGCTATGGTGCGCTCGTTAGTGGGGGCTGGTCTAAAGCGCGTTGGTGAACCTGTGATTATTTATGGTGCTGGTGTGAGTGGTCGCCAACTGGTAACTTCACTTGTTCAAAGCCATGAGTATTATCCCTTTGCATTTGTTGATGACGATGCGACCTTGCATGGCACTGTCATTCAAGGAGTGCATGTTCATTCGCCTTCAATTATTAGAAAGCTCATCACACAAAAAGCTGCTACAAAGGTGTTGTTGGCTATGCCAAGTGCCTCTCGCTCTCGTCGCCAAGAGATTTTAGTCAAGCTTGAACCTTTGGCTGTACAAGTATTAACCTTACCTGCAATGGCTGATTTGGTGAGTGGTAATAAGCTTTATAGCGATATTAAAGAAGTCGAAATCGATGATTTGTTAGGACGTGATGCAGTTACTCCCCGTTGCGACTTAATGGTTGCCAATATCCGCAATAAAGTAGTGATGGTCACGGGAGCAGGAGGCTCGATTGGTTCTGAGTTATGTCGACAGATATTAAAACAATCACCTAAAAAATTAGTGCTATTTGAATTATCTGAGTTTGCCTTGTACACGATTGAGCGCGAACTTTCAGCGACAGCTTTTGAGTTAGGACTTGATGTTAAGATTTTACCAATTATGGGTTCGGTACAACGGGAAAATCGTGTTCAAGCGGTAATGCAATCTTTTAGAGTGCAAACTGTGTATCATGCTGCCGCCTATAAGCATGTGCCATTGGTGGAGCACAATGTCGTTGAAGGTGTGCGTAATAATATATTTGGTACTTTATACACAGCTCGCGCAGCGATTGCAGCAAAGGTTGAAACTTTTGTATTAATTTCGACGGATAAAGCTGTACGACCCACTAATATCATGGGCACGACTAAACGTATGGCCGAGTTGGCACTTCAAGCGTTATCTAAAGAGCCGCATCAAACGCGTTTTTGCATGGTTCGCTTTGGTAATGTATTAGGATCTTCTGGATCTGTAGTACCGTTATTTCGCAAGCAAATTGCCAACGGCGGGCCTGTTACTGTTACTCACCGCGAAATTACCCGTTTCTTTATGACTATTCCGGAAGCTTCACAGTTAGTTATCCAAGCGGGGGCCATGGGTAAAGGTGGTGATGTATTTGTACTGGACATGGGTAAATCCGTCAAAATTGTCGATTTAGCGGCAAAAATGATTCGTCTAAGCGGTTTTGAAGTGAAGGATGAACTCAATCCTGATGGTGATATTGCCATTGAGTTTAGTGGATTACGTCCGGGTGAAAAATTATACGAAGAATTACTAATTGGTGATGATGTTACTGGCACAGAGCATGAACGTATTATGACTGCCAATGAAAGCTATCTTTCTTGGAAAGAGCTAGAAGTTATTCTTAATCGCTTAGATAAAGCTTGTCATGAGTTTAACCATGAAGCTATACGAGAAATCTTACTGTCTGCACCAACAGGTTTTAACCCAACAGACGGGATATGCGATTTAGTGTGGCAGCAAAAGAAAAAATTAGGCACTGTTGACGGCCAAAATAAAGTTGTTCCGTTAGTTTCTTAGTTTTCTTGTGGTATTTGAAAGCCAAATCATATTTGATTTGGCTTTTTTTGTTTATAAGCACGGTTTTAAGAATAATAAGTAATTTAGTTCTTACGGTGCATCGTAACTTAGGGCTGAGAGAGGCTTGCAATATTGGTATCACTAATGAACTTTGTCATCTCGAGGTTGTACATCGGACTTGAGATTTACTTGGCAAGTTCGTAACCACTCACTCGCTTTATGACTTGCAGGCAGTAATAGACACTTGAAGTAGTCGACTTGGTCTTGTTGTTTTTAACCTTATACCATTGCCTTGCTGGAAAACGAGAATATCATAGGGCATGATCTTGATAACCTTGCCATTGTGCTCCCATGTCATGGTATCTAAGCAGCAAAGTATTTGGATGATAGGGACGTAAGATTCAGTTTTTTGCAGTTCATTTGGATAGTTGTTTGAGTTTGCAATCTGTTCTTCGATAAATGTGTCATCAAAGCTAAGCCTTTGCGTATGCGCTTTAAATGCACCGCGTTTGGTCATGACATTGAAATCAATAACATCACTGCCTAATAATTGGCTTGTTATTGAGGTTTCACCTGCAAAGCAGAATGGGCTATCTGTGGGTGTGAGTCGCTTATACTCAGCTGTATCTGTATTTCCTGATATCTTTTCTTCTGCTCCAAGGCCATTTATCTGTTTTGTCCCTTCGTGACTATTGATGCTGAGTTCAACACCATCACCTTCCAGAATGACCAGTTGCCTGTCTATGCCAATAAATGATGAAAAAGGTCCGTTGCTGCTAATACTTGCAATGCTGATCCGATAATCAAATTCAGTAAGTTCGGCATTGATGGGGGAAATGAGCAGCTGTTTAGTGCTTCCACCACCATTTTTCCATGGCGTTGATGGGCAATCTTGATAGCGGATCAGTTGTATGCTGTTATTCAAAATAACCTCTTTATTGGTTAAGAAGGTTTGTTTCGCCTTTTTTAGCTTCACAACTTCTAAAGCATGGCTTTGCGGTTGCAGAACATTTCTGCGTGACTTATGGATAACGGTACGGAGGCTTTGCTCTTACGGTAAGTGCAAAGCCTCCGTTATTCATAATCTAGTACCGCAGTTTAGTGCTAGTTGCCAGTTCTGCTTTTATAGACCTTTCTTTTTCAGCACATAATTTGCAGCAAGTTCGCCAGTGATCCGTTTGCCTTCAGTGTCTAACATGATCAACTGATTCTCACCGACCAAATATTGTGTACCATCTTCTAGGGTGATTTTCTGGCCCAGTTCGTCCCATGTCACTTTGCCCATCAGTTTTAAAATCTTTTCATCTTTACCTAAATAAACTGTTTCTTGGACAAAGCTATTATCAGCTTGCAAAGTGATTAGGGTTTGCATTCCTTCACAACTGGCGCAAGGCAATACGCCTTCATAACTACCAGCCCAATCGAGCGAGTTTTGGCTGTTATCACCTACTGGGACGGATTTTGCCGCTTCTGTTTGAGCTTGGGCTGTATTGACTGCCGTTTCTTCTTTTGGGGCTTCTGAGCAAGCCGTGGTGAATAAAGCCAGCAGTGCGATGTAACATAGTGATTTTTTCATAGTAGCTCCAATAGAAATTTTGGGAATTATGCATTAAGTTCACTCATCATACCCGCCAAGACTAGGTTAGGCTAACTTTTGCTATTTCTATTTCTATTTTTATAACAATAACTTAAGTTGTTTTTGTGTGGATTTTAAGTGGCCAGGATGTTAGTTGTTAGTCTTAAGCGGTAATCAACGGGATGATAATTTATCCTTTGAAACTAGTCACTTTCAAGATTGAATCTATACTAAAACGTAACTATTCATCGTAAACGGTGGTTTTGTGGCGTTATTTAAGAAAAGTGCTGATGTTATCGAAGATACATCCCATAAGCCTAAACAAGGCATTTGGAAGGTGGCCATTATTGATGATGAACCTGGGATCCATGATGTCACTCGATTTGCGTTAAAAAATCTGACCTTAGATAATCGAGTCTTGCAGTTCTACTCCTGTTACAGCGCTGCTGAAGGTTTAACATTATTTCAAACTGAATCAGATATCGCCTTGGCCTTTATTGATGTCGTCATGGAAACCGATCATGCAGGTTTAGAGCTAGTCCAAAAAATTCGCACTGAATTAAATAACCACAGTACCCGCATCATTTTACGTACGGGTCAGCCGGGGCAAGCACCTGAAGAGCAAGTCATTCGGGATTTTGATATTAACGATTATAAAGCCAAAACAGAGCTCACCGCGGCTCGGCTTAAGTCTTGTGTGTACACCTCATTGCGCTCCTATCGCGATATAAAAATTATCGAGCAAAGCCAAAAGGGGATGGAAAAAGTGATTGCAGCTTCCACCTCTGTACTTAAGAGCCATACATTGCATAACTTTGGTAGTGCAGTGCTCGAACAGACCTTGCAGCTGCTCAATCTTGAAAGCTCGGCTCTTTATCTCACGAGTTATCATCAAGACCTTTACCTCGATACTCAAATGAATTTGCTGGCTGCCACGGGAGATATGATCAGTTACTTTGAAGGTGGCAGCGTTGAGACTCTGCCAGGGGATGTGCGTGAACATATTATTGAAGCGATAGCGCTAAAAACTTCGCTGATCCGTGACAATATTTATGTTGGATTTTATGAGCTTAGTGATCATGTCACCAGTATTCTCTATTTACAACACAACACTAAGTTAACGGATTTTCAAGTCAGCATTCTTGAGCTATTTGCGGCAAATGTGAGCTTAACCTTTGAGAACCTATCGGGTCGCGAAAATGTGCAGCAGACACAAAGGGAGCTAATTTTAATCATTGGAGATGCCATTGAGCAGCGCAGTAAGGAGACGGGAGCCCATGTGCGCCGTGTAGCGCGCATGACAGAAATGCTCGCGATTGCCATTGGTATGAAGGCAGACTTTATCGAAACCATTCGTTATGCGGCGCCTCTTCATGATGTAGGCAAAATCGGTATCCCTGAGAGTATTTTGCATAAGCCCGGTAAACTCGATGCCGAGGAATGGGCGATTATGCAAACCCACGCAGAGAAGGGTTATAACTTGTTGGTTGGCTCAAATCGTATCATTGCCAAAATGGGCGCTAGAATTGCTTATACTCATCATGAACGTTGGGATGGGCAAGGTTATCCCCGTGGGCTATCGCAGGAAGACATTCCTATTGAAGGCCGCCTGATGGCGATTGTTGATGTAATTGATGCTTTGCTTTCCAAGCGAAGTTACAAAGAGGCTTGGTCTGTTGAGGCGGTGCGCGAGTATATTTTAGCGCAATCGGGTAAACAGTTTGATCCCATGTTATGTGAAGCCAGCCTTGATTTGTTAGATGTGTTTGCCTCCCTACATATTCATATTCCGGACGAGCCGCTATGACCCGAATGCTTGATCGAATTTTATTTGATGTCAGTAAGTCTCAGGTTATTGATGAGGGTGATCTCATTCAAGCATCACAACTTATCGTGAGCTCAATTTGTAAGGGATTACAGATCTCTCGGGCGGGCATTTGGTTGTTGAGTCCGGATAATCAGAGCATCACTTGTTATTATTCACTCGACAATCAACAGCCGCAAGAAGCGTTAGTGCTCACTCGCGCGCAGTTTCCCCACTACTTTAGCCTGCTCGACAATGAGCGCACAATTGTCGCCAATAAGGCGCAAACGGATCCCGCCACTAAAGAATTTGTCGAAACTTATCTGAAACCGAATCAGATTAGCTCTTTGTTGGATAGTCCTATTCGTCACCACGGAAAAATGGTGGGGATTATTTGTTCTGAACATCAGGGCGAGGCGAGGGAATGGACTCGGGATGAGAAGGCCTTTGCCTCGGCACTCGCCGACCTTTTTGGCCGAGCCATGAGTGCTAAAGAGATCATTGAATATCAACAACAGCTTAAGCTCATTAATACCGATCTTGAGCATCAAGTTGAGCTGCGCACCGCAGAGCTTGAAACGGCATTATCGACTTTAAAATCAACCCAAAAGCACTTAATTGAAAATGAAAAAATGGCGGCCTTAGGCAGCTTAGTTGCTGGTGTTGCCCATGAAGTGAACACCCCCCTTGGCATTGCTGTCACATCCGTGACCCATTGTTTGGATGAGTTATCCCTATTGAAAGGACTCTTTGAGAAAAACGAGCTCGATGAGGATAAATTTGTCAGCTTTATCAATACAATGCAGGATGGTTTATGCTTAATTGAGCGTAATCTTTCCCGTGCTGCAGAACTGGTGCATAACTTCAAGCGTACTGCTGCAGACCAATCGATACTGGAACGCGAGCGCTTTAATCTGAAGAATTATATTTTTCAGATATTTAGTTCATTAAAACCCTTGATGCGTAAGAAAAATATCACTTTAAAAGTTGAACTTGACGATAATATTTTTATTGATTCTTACCCCGGTGCGATCGCACAAATTTTCACTAACTTAGTCGCGAACAGTTTTCGCCATGCTTTTCCCGATGATTTTGTCGGTGATAAGCAAATTGTGATAGTAGTTGAAAAAATGGCTTCGCAGATCAAGATGATTTATGAAGATAATGGCGTAGGCATGTCCGATGAAGTGAAAGCCAAAGCATTTGAGCCTTTTTTCACCACCGCAAGGCAGAGTGGCGGAACAGGTTTGGGAATGTCGATTATTTATAATCTGATCACCCAAAAACTGAATGGTAATGTGTCACTCTTCTCTGCGCCTAATCAGGGGTTACGTATTGAGATGCTGATCCCTGAAAGTAGTAAGGGTTGAGATGGGTTAGCATCTTCTTATATGCTTATTAAGTAACAGACGAATTGAAATCTTACTGAGCCAACATGGTATTTACCTTTTGCGGTTTACTATTCTGTTGCGTTGTTTTTCCTGCATTAACAGCCAACAGCCCTGTTATCTGTTCTTCCTGCTCGCGACATTTTGTATGCTACAATCTTGGCACTTCAACATGGCTTATCAATCCTAAATATTTCAATGAGAAAAGGCATTTTACTGGCGGGCGGTACTGGCTCGCGTCTTTATCCTATGACGCAGGTTGTCTGTAAGCAATTACTGCCCATTTATGATAAACCAATGATTTATTACCCACTTGTCACCCTGATGCAGGCTGATATACGGCATATCTTGATCATTTGTACTCCCCACGATTTACCACTGTTTTATGCATTACTCGGTGATGGCAGTCATTGGGGGCTTAAGCTGCAATATGCCGAACAAGCCTCTCCGAAGGGATTGGCTGAAGCACTCATTATCGCCGAGCCATTTTTAGCGGGTGATGCCTGTGCGCTTATTCTTGGGGATAACTTATTCTATGGTCAGCACTTAACGGTAAATTTGCAACATGCTTGGCAAGGCCAATCTGGGGCGACCGTTTTTGGTTACCATGTGGCGAACCCTAACGCTTATGGTGTCGTTGAGTTCGATGACACGGGTAAAGTGCTTTCTATCGAAGAGAAACCTCTGCAGCCTCGTTCACGTTACGCTATGCCTGGCTTGTACTTTTTTGACGGCAGAGCTGCAACATTTGCAAAAACGGTTTTACCTTCGGCAAGGGGCGAGTTAGAGATTGTCGATGTTATCACTCGTTACTTAGCTTTGGGAGAGTTACGGGTCGATATTATAGGGCGTGGGACGGCTTGGTTAGATACTGGTACGCCTGATGCCATGGCCGAGGCGACACAATTTGTTGCTGCCATTGAGAAACGACAAGGGCTAAAAATCAATTGTCCTGAAGAGATTGCATTTCGCTGCGGTTGGATCAATGGGCAGCAGTTAGCGCAATTAGCTCAGCCTTTACTCAAGAGTGGCTATGGTGAGTATTTGCTCGGTTTACTCGATAAGCAGGTATTTGATGAAATGTAATGAAACTGAATTAGCCGGAGTATTGGTGTTTGAACCCCAAGTGTTCGGTGATGAGCGTGGTTTTTTTAAGGAAACGTTCAGGCAATCCTATTTTGATGCTTGTTTCACTGCAAGAGGACTTGAGCCTCCCGTATTTGTGCAGGAAAACCAGAGTCGTTCGCAACACAATGTGTTACGTGGATTGCATTTTCAACAGCGTAAGCCACAAGGTAAATTGGTACGGGTCTGTGCAGGGAGCATTTTTGATGTTGCCGTCGATATTCGGGTTGACTCGGCTACCTATGGAAAATGGGTTGGGCGAGTGCTATCGGCAGAGAATCATCTGCAAATGTGGATCCCGCCGGGCTTTGCGCACGGTTTTTATGTTCTTAGTGATTATGCCGATGTTATTTATCAATGTACCCAATATTATGATTCTGAAGATGAAAGCGTTTTAGCTTGGAACAGTGCTGAGTTTGCCATTGATTGGCCATTAATTGCCGCACCGATTTTATCCACCAGAGATAGCATCGCCAGCACACCCTCATAAAGCCAATCACTGCTTGTATTAAAAGGAATGATTGAGTGGTGAGTTAATTTGGCTGTGCAGATTTTACTATTGTAAGTTAGTCCTAATGGCAGAAAACAAAACGGGCAAGAATTATCTTGCCCGTTTTGAGGTTTAGCTGCGTACTAACTATTTAATGGGGTCTACACTGGGTCTGGTATACCAAGGTGACCGCGCATCAGTCATATCAAATAAGTTGTATTTACGACCAAGCATTTGGCCACCGTCACGGGTCAACGGCATCCAAGAGAGGAAGCCACGGCTTTGAGTCGGTCTAATTGTCATTAAATCGAATGGGATCGAAATATAGAATCCCTTGGTAAAGCTACCTTCACCGTATTCTTCTGCCGACAAGTTAGTCTTAGTCGCAAATGCACCGACGATAACGCCACTATCAAACTGTTTTGAGAAATCGACAGTTATGCCTTTGTCCTCGGTAAGATATTGGCCTGCACTGACTTTTAGCAAGGTATTCGGGAACCACTTTGGCTGGTAATAAGCCGTTGCATGTCCTGTCACTACGCCTGTCTGCACTCGATAGGCGCGATTGGTCAGTGGGTCAAACTGATTTTCATCCTCGAAGAAACCAAACATGCTGTCAGGATCTCTTTGTTTCGCATAATTCACATCAAAACCGAATGCCCACTCACTGTTTAGCGGTCGATAAAGGAATTCGGTACCTACTCCGCCATACATCATCTCTAAATAACCACCATAGGCTTGATAGGAGATGTTATCGCTCAGATTATCCATCCAAGTTAGCTGTAAGTTAGTCGCTCTGACCGTTGAGTCATGGACATATTGACGAATAAGCGTTCTTACGCGTTTTAAGTCGGTACCATCAGGTGGAACATCGTACAAAAATTTATCGTAGTTATCATAGAGATTCAAATAAAGTGATCCCGAAAGTTCCAAGCGATCATTAAATCGATACGCTGCACTGCCAGTAACACCTATGTTGAACATATAGAAACCTTCTGAACCACCGAAGGATTGCACCATAGTGGGGGCAATATCAAAACTTAATTTATCCAACCAATCCTCATGGGATTGGGTTACTAATGTTCCTTGAGGCGACCTTGGTACACTGATTTCTGTGCTATCCGCCATATCTGCATTGATATAACCATAGGTAGCTACTTGAGCGAATTTATCAGCGTCGATACGTGTCTCTGTTATCGGCTGCTTATAACGGGTTTCAATAAGACGATATTCAGTAATTATCTGCTTGTTCGTGTTATTTGCCAGTATCGTCGCCGCTCTATGGTGGGCTTCTTTACGGTCCATATACTTTACTTGATCTGCAACCACGGTCACGCTGTGATTATCAAGATAGATTTTTGGATTGTCGTAACCAGCGATAGTACTAAGCTCAGTCGCTACTCTGTCCCAATCAGTTTGGCTGGGCATTTCAGCGTGGATAGTCGTGTTTGTAACCGGTTCTGACTTTGATGACTCAGTTGTTACTAATGGCTGAGTTGTTACCGTTGAAATAGCCGTATCGGTAGAGGATTGTGCTGTTTCTTCTGTACCTTCATGCGTTACTCTTTTACCCGACATAGGTACTGCTGCTATAGGTTTATATTTCTCTGCAGGAGTATCACGTTTAATTTGTCGTAAGTCATTGAAGTTGGTCTGCAGGCTAACGCCTAAAGTCCAAGTATTACCACGCTCATAGCTTAGGTGGAAATCACTCCAGCTTGTTGCTCGGTAGAGTAAGCCATAGTTAAATTTACTGTCTTGTGACATATCGACTCCACCACCAGTGACGGGGAAATCTGCAAGATAATCATTGCCATCATATTCTACTTTTACTCGTAAAGGTTCCCACGGCGTTTGATATTCAATACCGCCATATAATGCAGCACAGCCTTTAAACCAACGTTGATAGTCGACAGTTCCGCCTTTTCCTCCATATGATGTATCTCGATCACAATTGTCATTAAGATCTTTTTTATCTGAAGTCAGGTTACCGCTATTTCCTATATAGCCCCAGCCTATCCCTAAGGTAAAGTCGACTGGACCAACACGTTTAGTAGCCGCAATAAATTCGCCATCAAATAAGCCTGTACCACCAAAATCTCTTATACCAATAGAAGTTTCTGGTAACCAGTAACTTTCTTCCACTAGACGGACTTTAAAGTCGATACCTTTATCAGTGTACTTGGTGTTACCGCTGAAACTCGGATCGTTACTGTAGAGTAGATCTTGTACTTGGGTATAACGAACCGTAGTTTCAAACCAAGGGAATAATTGCACTGAAGCTGAAAAATGCTGGTATTCAGAGTTATAAGTTGTTGCAAAATTAAACTCACCTTCAGGAGCCATACGTCCTGTAGGCATTTGCATTAATCCTACACCACCAAAGTCCGATTGTGAGGCTAAGAGTGGAGGATAGCTAAATTCATCGGCTTGGATATGGAATAAAGGGAAAAGAGCCAGAGCAATAGCTGAAAGGTTACTTAACGTAAGATTAGAATGGGTAGCGTTATTCATTACAGAGCCCGATTCCTTAATAATTCAATAATATTGGCGTTCAATGTGCTGTAGTCTTCAACTAAGTCTGAAAATTCAACATAAAGCACGGCTCCTGGAGCAATATCTTGCGCTTGAGCATTCCAATAGGCTATTGGTTGTTTTAGTGCTTTACCATCTGGTTGAACTATCCATACGAAGCTATTATCAGCGTTTTCTAATGGAATCGCTTTCGCTAAATAGTCTTTACTATTCTTATTGACTTGCCATTCAAAACTTCCCGCTTTAGCTACCGCACCCATGACAAGTACTGTCGTAGGTCTCTGAGGTAAGATAAGTTCGAAACGGCCATCAATTAGAGGGTTGTATGAGTCATTTATCCTAATTAGATCAGGATGTAATGGCTGCATTACGCGCTGTCCGAGCTTGATTTGTCGTAAAAACTGCGCAAGTTTTGCAAGCTTTGCTGTATAGATACTGTCATCTGCAGCTTGACCCATTTGTGCTAGTTGGGACAGGGTTTCTTTGCGCTTAGCTTCTAAAGCGGCAATGTTTTGGATATCGAGTAGTGCTGCACCCAACCAATAAATAGGGGTTATCTCTTTATGATTGTTTTTATTATGTATTTGAAGTTGTTGCAAGCCGTCCAGTACTACTTTATCAAGACGAATCGATGTTGGATAAAGTAATTCAACTTGTGCATCTTGGTTTGACGACGTTGTAACTAACAATTGGGTTTCAGCCTGAGCTACTGTCGCTAAAACAGAACTGACCAGTAGCGCTAAGGGCATTAAATAGGATCTCATTGGGACTCCACTAAGACGCAAATGGCTTGAGTAATGTAATTTCGATAAAAGGCTGATTAGGGGCAATTTTTTGACGACTCTTAATCACATGACCTGTTTCTGGTGTTAGCCAAAATTCATTTTGATACTGAATATTGAGATTATCTACCGAAACTGATTCAAGGTAATGTAGCGCTTGGGTTGGAGTATCGTTGATGAGAATGTTTTCTTTAGCAATAAAACTAAAATGTGAATTTACGTGGTAGCCAAAGTGATATCCGGGTTGCCAATCAATCGTTCGAGTCCATGTTTTGGGAGTGCTATCTAAATGTAAGCCTAAGAGTATAGGATCTGGCTCATTGCTTTCTACTGCAATTAAATCACCTGTTAATAGGTTGCTCGTCCTAACCAATCGTCCATTTATTGTTACTAACATGGCTTTATCTGCAGAGAGCCATTTTAACTCTGTTATTGCAGGAGTCGGTGGCAGCGTTAAGGTGAACTTAGGCTCTGCAAGTGCAAGTACAATGAACGCTTGAGGTATACCATCGATTCGAGCATAGATACTGGCATAGGGGATATTATTAACTTGCTGTTCCGACAATTGAGTATCTTTGTCACCGATAAAGGCTAACTTCAAAGTATCGTTAAGTGCGCTGATTCTTTGGCTACAAGCGGTTGTGTTTACTAACACAATCGAGATTGTCAGTAGTGACAGTAATTTTTTATATATACGCATCCGAGTTGCTTATTCTCAATTAGGATTAAATAGCGAATTTAAAGAGGTATCAGACAGATTTCAAGTTATGAAATTAACTTTGTAAACACTCAAAAAAAACAACCGCCCATAAGGCGGCTGTTTAGAAGCATACTAACAATAGCTTAGTTACCAGTGCCTGTAGTTGTACCTGTGCCAGTACCTGTGTTGGTAATTGGGTTACCATCAGAACTGTTAGAGATAACAACTGCGCCAGCAATTGCAGCAGCAGCAGCTACGCTACCAGCAACGATAACACCTGTACTAGTGCTTGCAGCAGTACCAGTACCGGCAGCTTCGCCTTCAACTGCATTTGCAGCCATAGAGCTGAATGCTGTCATTGCAACGATAAGTGCTAGTGAAGTTTTTTTCATCGTGATTCCCTTTTTGAAAAAATGTGCATGATTTTTTGATAATCTAGTACAGCATAGTAAGCGATGCAAACAAAATTATCAATGTTAAATCGATCTTCTTGCTCATGCGAAAGTTTGAATTTCGGCACTAATATTCAAGCTATATCTATCCATTTGGCATGATTTTTAGTGAAGAAACTGATTAAGTCGTTAGCTTATTTTAAACAAAAGAAATCTTTAAGTTCATCGATTTTTTCCATGGCATCTTTATAGCCTAAGTCGATTAAAGCGCTGGTATACGTTTTTTCGAAGAGTAGGTAGGACACAATACTTGAGTCTGACTGCCTGTCTATGCCGATGAAGCCGAGTAAAGTTTTAACGGCCCATGGCATGTCGTCATAGAAGCGGGCAGCAATTTTGCTGAGATCTTCGCTAGGTTTGATGACTAGGGCTTTAATCGGATGCAAGGCGAGTTTGTTACGGCTTGACTCAGGAATCAGGCTTAAAGTGTTATTGATCCTTTCTAGTCTCTCAAGGTCGCTATTTAAGGTATCTGAAAAGATGGTATCGAGCAGATGACCCGCTATTGTCGCTGTTTTTGGGTGATATTCTAGTTCCATAGGAAAGTGCTTGTGCGGGCTCTCTAAGTTAATGACTAAGAGTTTTTCGGCGCCTAAATGAATAGGGCTTGAGAGCGGTGCTAGCTGATGGACTGAACCATCACCATAATAGGCTTGGTTGAGTTTAATGGATGGAAATACCATAGGGATTGCCGAACTGGCGAGTAGGTGCTCGGTATTGAGCATGATACGTTCGCCACTGCGACGGGCACGGGTCCAGTTTTCGATTTCTTTCGCGGCTTGGAAAAAGGTCACTGAGCGAGAGTTATTATAACAAGAGGCATCCACACTCAGTGCCGTCAGTGAGCCATTACGGATATTACGGTCGATACGTTTAAAGTCGATAAGCTCATTGAGTAAGCCTCTTAGCGGATCATTATCGAGCAGACTGCCTGCATCGGTATTGACCTTATCATCTTGCATGCCTTTGAGGGCCATTTTCGTTAGATGGCTGAGAACGCCTGTGATCGAAGCTCGGTAGACTTTTCGAGTTTCAAAGTGACGCCAAACCCATTCGAGTTTTCTGACACCAAGGTGAAAGCAAGAGGCATGGGTAGCGATAGCGGTGCCATTGATGGCACCCGCAGAGGTTCCGCAAATAATTTTAAAGGGAATACCATGATTGCGTGGATAAAGCTGGACCAGTGCTTTTAACACGCCGACTTGGTAGGCCGCCCTAGCGCCGCCACCGCCTAAGACTAATGCAGTTGATGTAGGCAATCTTCAGACTCAATTTATTGTTTTAATAGTTTTATTAAAGCAACGCCCCCCTATAAAAAGCAAGTCGGTAGACTCAATTAGTTGTAAATTTCGATTTATCGTTTATTCGATTGCTGGAACATTTCGCTTTAGACAATTAATCCGCTGTAACTTTGGTCGTTTTGCTGAGGCCAAAGCAATGCTCCGATGTTGGAAACTCACCCGTCCTCACTTCTTGGGCATATTGGGCGCAGGCCTTAGTGATCAATGGTCCTAAGTCGATATAGCGTTTAGCAAATTTAGGCGTGTAGTCAGAAAATAAGCCTAAGATATCCTCAGTCACGAGCACTTGACCATCGCAGGCGGGTGAGGCGCCAATGCCTATGACTGGGATTGAGACTCCTGCCGTCACTGTGCGCGCCGCGAGCTCGGATGTGCCTTCAATCAGTATGCTAAAAGCGCCTGCTTGCTCAAAGTCTTTCGCTAAACTAACGAGGGCTTCGATGGCGGCAGCATCCCTTGCTTGGGTTTTAAATCCACCCAATTGATTCACGTGTTGCGGCATTAATCCTATGTGTGGCATTACAGGGATCCCTCGCTGGGTTAAAAAACGAGTGGTGTCGAGCATCTCTGCGCCACCCTCGAGTTTTACCGCCTGCGCGCCTGTGCGTATTAATACTTGGCTGGCATGTTTGAAGGCTTGCTGAGGCGATTCTTGATAACTCCCAAAGGGCATATCGATAATAACGCAGGCATGTGCTGCGCCGCGAGTGACAGCAAGACCATGATTAATCATCATTTCTAAGGTGACCCCGAGTGTAGAGTCTTGCCCATAAACCACCATGCCGACGGAGTCGCCGACGATAATCATATCCACATGGGGATCGATAATTTCTGCCATCGGCTTTTCATAGGCGGTGAGAACAACTATGGGGGTTTTACCTTTCATTTTTTGTAATGTAACGGGCGTTACGCGATTTTTATCCATGTGGATACTCATGTCATCTCCAATTTATTCAGTCTGATATGACATGTTAGCGTTTGCAGCTTTGGCTTTAGCTCGATAGATTGACTTAATGTCTAGATATAAAGACACTTCTTTACATAAAGGTGCTTCTAAACAAAGAGGCGCTTCTATACGGAAGAGGCTCGATAATACGAAAAGAAGCTTCGATATAAAAATCACCTTGGGCGATAACACCTTGAATCAAGTCACTGACACGCATTTATCCCAGCAGCATATTACTCAGCACACGCAGGTCGCACCTTCACGTTTAGCCGCCGCAGGGCTAAGTGCCTCCATCATGTTGCTTAAACGAACACTCAAGCCGTTTGAACATGTGCAGCGCCATAGTCATTCCTGGGGACAGGTCATTTATGCCAGTCAAGGTGTGTTGAGTGTGATCACGCCTGCTGGGCGTTACATTGTGCCGCCTGAGCAAGCGGTGTGGGTGCCTCCCTTTGTCGATCATGAGGTTATCGCGCTAGGTCAGGTGCAATTGAGTAGTCTGTATTTGGATGAAACCCGGATAGGCGGGTTTCCACCCGACTGTACTTGTTTGAGTGTGAAGCCTGTTTTGCAGTTATTACTGCAAGAGGCTAATGCCTTAGTGAAGAGTGAGGCTGGGCTAATTGATCCCGATTTTAAGGATAGCGTCATGCGGCTCTTGCTGGTGATCCGTGACTTTATGGTACTCGCCCCTAAGGTCGCCTTGGATTTACCTTATCCTAGGGATAAAAAATTACTGCGCATTACCGAGGCTTTGCTTGCCGATCCAAGTGAGCAACGTACTTTGGTGGATTGGCAGCGGGAGGTCGGTGCCTCGGCCCGCACGTTAGCGAGATTATTTAAACAGCAAACAGGGCTGAGTTATAGCCAATGGTTGCAAAGGCTTAGATTGCAGGTGGCGATTCAAATGCTCAGCCGAGGTGAATCTGTGCTCACTACAGCGTTATCCTTAGGTTATGCCTCGGGTTCAGCCTTTGGTTATATGTTTAGGCAGTTGATGGGCGTCGCTCCGAGTCAGTACCTGTTAGCGCAAAATACCTTGCCCAAAATACAGCGGTAAACAGCCGCATATAAAAAGTCATGTTGCGAGCCAATGTGAACGATGAAGGTCAATAAAAAGTCCAATAAAAAACGCACTTAAGCTGGGCTCAAGTGCGTTTCGTTTTTGATCTTCAGCTTGTCTACATTTCGCGTTAAGGCTTAGCCTTTAACTGCGTTTTTCAGGAAGTCGAGCAGTTGATCGAATGGAATATCTTGTTTTTCACCTGTGCGGCGGTTTTTGTATTCAAATACGCCAGCATCGATATTGCGATCGCCAATCACCACTGTATGTGGGATACCAATCAGTTCCATATCGGCGAACATCACACCTGGACGCTCTTTACGATCATCCAATAACACTTCGATACCCGCTTCATTTAAGTCTTTGTATAACTGCTCGGCGATATCGGTTACGCGGTGCGACTTGTGCATGTTCATTGGCAGAATACCCACGCTAAATGGCGCAATCGCTTCTGGCCAAATGATGCCACGGTCATCGAAGTTTTGTTCGATGGCTGCTGCCACAATACGGCTCACGCCGACACCGTAACAACCCATCAGTAGCACCTGTGACTTGCCATTTTCGTCAAGTACAGTCGCGTTCATCGATTTAGAGTAGTTAGTGCCCAGTTGGAAAATATGGCCCACTTCGATACCGCGTGCCATAGCATAAGTGCCTGAACCATCAGGTGTTGGCTCGCCTTCGACTACGTTACGGATGTCGGCAACTTGCGCTGTCGGCAGATCGCGTTCCCAGTTGATACCAAAATAGTGTTGGTCATCAACGTTAGCACCGGCGGCAAAATCGCTCATGACGCTAACGCTGTGATCGATAACGATAGGGATTTTAAGACCGATAGGACCAAGTGAACCTGGACCTGCGCCAATGGCGTCACGGATTAGGGCTTCTGGCGCCATTTCCAATGGTGATGCGACTAAGTCTAACTTGTCGGCTTTGACTTCGTTGAGTTCATGGTCGCCACGAACGATTAACGCCACTAGCGGAGCGGCTTCGGTCGCACCTTTAACGATCAAGGTTTTGACCGTTTTAGTGATATCCAAACCAAACTGCTCAACTAATTCCGCAATGGTCTTCGCATTTGGGGTATCGACTAAACGCAATGCTTCAGTGGCTGCGCCGCGTGGTTCAGTTGGCATAGGTGATTCGGCTTTCTCAATGTTAGCCGCGTAATCGCTGCCCGTTGAGTAAGCTATTAAATCTTCACCGCTTTGTGCCAGAACATGGAACTCGTGTGACATGCTGCCACCGATTGAACCCGTATCAGCTAAAACTGGGCGGAAAGCTAAGCCCATGCGCGATAGAATGTTGCTATAGGCTGTGTACATAGCCTCATAGGTTTCATTCATGGTATCGACGTCAAGGTGGAAAGAGTAGGCGTCTTTCATCAAGAATTCGCGTGAGCGCATCATGCCAAAACGTGGACGAACTTCGTCACGGAATTTGGTTTGGATTTGGTAAAGATTCAGCGGTAATTGCTTGTATGAGCTGACTTCTTTACGAATGAGATCTGTGATCACTTCTTCATGGGTTGGCCCCAGTACGAAGTCGCGATTGTGACGATCTTTAAAGCGTAACAGCTCGGGACCAAACTTTTCCCAACGACCCGTTTCTACCCACAAGTCTGCCGGTTGCACCATAGGCATTAGAATTTCAATTGCACCGGCTTTGTTCATTTCTTCACGAACAATGGCTTCGACTTTACGTAGTACACGTAAGCCCGTGGGGAGGTAGCTGTAAAGGCCCGACGCATTACGACGGATCATACCCGCACGTAACATTAATTGATGACTAATGACTTCTGCGTTGGCAGGAGTTTCTTTCTGTGTTGATAGCAGGTACTTGCTGACGCGCATTACCGATGTCCAAATTTGAGTTGAATGGTCGCCATTTTATCACCTGCTTTGGTGATGTCACCTAGGGATTTAGGTTAAATTCAACTAGCTGGGAGATAAATAGCATTTTTTGATGCTGGATAACGGATAACGGATAACGGATAACGGATAACGGATAACGGATAACGGATAACGGATAACGCAAGGAAGAGCGCTGTGCTGTTAGAGCGTGACTTCGTCACTGCTAGTATCAAGATTATCCTTACTGCTTACTTATCCCGTCTATCACCAATCACTTTGGCGGGGTTGCCAGCCACTATCGCCCAGTCAGGTACATCTTTCGTCACTATGCTGCCCATACCCACCACAGCGTGATCGCCAATGGTCACACCATCGACTATGCCCGCCTGAGCACCAATCCACACATCTTGGCCAATAACAATGCCTTTGGAGTTGGCGGCTTGTTGATAGATGGGCGTATCTGGCGCCATGCCATGGTTAAAGGCGTAAAGGGTGACATTATTGGCGATGCGGGTTTGATTGCCTATCTGAATCCCGACCCTGCCGCCATCGAAGGAGCAGCCATGATTAATCGCTACTTCGTCCCCTAGTGTGATAGGCCCATGTAAGAAACAGTCGGCGGCGATCATGCAGCGATTACCCATGCGGATATCACGATTGGGTTCGGCAAATAACTGAGCTTCGGGGGCGATAAAGCATTGCTCGCCGATAGTTACCGTTTCGAGGGCACAAAGTTTTGCTTGAATATCGTCTTGCCAAGGTTTAGCCCAGATTAAATGTTTCTCTTTTAAGGAAAAATACAGCCAGGGCATCCAAGAGAGCCGCTTTTTATGCTGGCTTTGATAATCAGGTTTTGATGTAGGCGTTGGCGCAGACATTTAGCCACATTTCCCCGGTTTGAGTTCTAGTACCAAGATGTATTCTTGGTCATTGTCATCGACTGCCATTTGCCAGAACACATCTAAATCATAGAGGGCGACTTGGTATAACTTAGGATCGTCCTTGGCTTTTTTGTAGGCGGGGCGAGGATCTTGCCCCAGCACACCGCGGATAAGTACGGCTAAATCTGTGTAGGTTTCCTGCTCGGCGTAACGCTCAATCTGTGTCTTGGCATGGTCAGAATACACCACTGAAATCAGTTTAGGCGCGTCTTGGGCAATGCCGCCTACAGCATCGGTAATAGAATCTGAGAAAGGAATGTATGGCTTAATATCAATTATCGGTGTGCCATCGAGCAGATCCATACCGGAAATTTCGAGGCACACTTTGCCCTTGCGTTGCACTACGCCGTGCAGTTTTACCACAGATTGACCTATGCCATTAGGGCGAAAAGTGGAGCGAGTGGCGAACACGCCGAGTTTTTCATTGCCGCCTAAACGCGGCGGCCGTACTGTGGTTTTCCAACCTTGGGCAAGATTCTCATGGAAGCAAAACAGTAACCAGAGATGGGAATATTGCTCTATGCCACGTACCGCATCGATATGATTCACATGGGGCTCGAGTTCGACATAACCACGCGCTTCAACAAGTCCGGGTTGTCTTGGAATGCCAAATTTTTGTTTATAGGGCGTGCGGCATGTTGCCACTGCGATAATTTGGTTGGTAAATGTCATGCAAAAAATTACCTAAAGGGTAAGTATAACAACCGCCTAAGCTCATTATTCTAAGCTAATCATTAAGGCCCATCTTTGTGTGCTAATAATGCAGCGTTGGTCATGAAACGTTAGCCATTAAGCGGTTGATAGGGGCATTCTTAGAACACTATAGGATCACGCCGCGAGCAGTATGCTTAATATGCGTGAGGCTTACTCTGTTGTAGCCGTTTTTACTGCTTGACCAACGCATAATGCGCGGCTGATACAACCTTGGGCTGCTTCTTCAAATATGACACATTGCTTGATGATAATGCCGTTAGCCCCTTTATCTGCCGCATTGCGACGGGCTTCGGTTCTGGCATCGGCAAGTGACGCAGGCGCGCCGTTGGTATCGGCCTGACAGGACTCACCTTCGACTAATCCTTTTAATTCATAATGACCTTTCGGCAAGGTATCGCCTTCATAAAGGACGACATCGGATGCCTTGAAATAGTCATTAATCGCCTCACTGTCCAAATTACTGTTAAAACTGTAGTCGCTTGCACAGGCACTGAGCAGGAGCACTAATGCACTTGAGAGGATAATTTTCATGGTTTGACCTGAGGTTGAGGAGAAAACTGCGCAGCCTTGGTAGGCTGCGCTGATGCGATATTATTATCTGAGTAAATTCTACCGCTTAAGGTACTTTTGATAAAGCTGCTGATGGCGATTATTCAGATCTATCTGCCGCCCTTCAATCCAGATAGCCTCAATTTTATTGGTCATAGGGTCGAGAATGTCCCCCTCGGACAGCACGACACTGCCTTGGTATCCCACCGCTATCGCACCTAAATCCTCCACACCTAGCAACTTTGCGGCATCTAAGGTGATGGATTTCAGTGCTTGTTCAGGCGTTAAACCATAGGCGGCGCTGTAACCTGCGGCGTAGGGGAGGTTACGGCTATTCCAGTCCGATGAGAACCCAAGGGCGAAGGGAATACCTGCATTGGCGAGTAAAGATGGGATCTTAAAGGGTAAATCGACTGGCTCATCTTTACGTTTAGGCAGACTCAAGGTATGAGGGTAAATGACTCCAGCCTTAACTTCCCTTAGGCTTGAGTCCAAACGCCATGCATCGTATCCGCCGACAATTACCAGTTTGAATTGGTATTTTTTCGTCAAGGCGATCACTTGCTCAATTTGGCCAACACTGTCGGCATGGGCAAACAGTGTCGCTTTGCCTTGGTATAGCGGCAGCATAGCCTGCCAGCGCAGGTCGTTGGTCGCGGACTGTGGATCTTCATCCTGGTTTTTGTCTTTGCCGTTGGCCTTATCACTTAAGAAATAGCGATAGCCATCTTCAAAGGCGATATTGAGCTTGTCGATCGCCAGCTGATTTTTCTCGATGGCCTTGGCTTTCTCTTTTTCATCTTCTGGCATGCGTTTGATTTGCGGCCAATAGACATGGAACTGTCCAGCACTGGGTGTCATCGCATCTTCAATCGTCCATGCATCGAGATCCACCAGTACCGATTGTCCAGCTAACCCATCACCGCTCGGGACGATTTGTGCATGGGTAATGCCGTTGTAACGTATGGTCGGGATGAGCTCCGAATCCGGATTGTAAGCTGTGGCCGTGCTAATCTGCGGATTGATATAACCCACCTCGGCGTTATCAACCGTTGGGCGGCTCATTTCAATTTCGACTAAGCCTAAACTGGTGTCTAGGGCGATTAAGCCCGGATACAAGTGTTTACCGCTGGCATCGATGATTTGAGTGTTACTGGTTTCTGCGGTTGCATTGTTGATTTGGCTGGTCAGTTGAGGCCCAACGGCCGTGATCTTGCCATTTTCAATTAAGACGTCTGTGTTGCTGAGCACGCCTTGATTGACTGTGTGCACTGTGGCGTTTTTAATCAGTACGCTGCGGCTTTGTTTAGGCGTAGGTACGATATCATTGGCCATAACTGGGGCCTGCGTGGTGCAAATTGCGCCGAGTAGCGCCACAAACAAAACGGTTTTAGATAAATGTTGCATTATTTGGCTCCCTCATGAGCGTGGCCCCATGCCTGATAGTGAGTGTCGCAGTGCCACTGTGGCTCGTTGAGTGGCGTGACTTTTTCACCCGCTTTAGTTTGGTCATCACTGCTGAGAATTTTTTGGATCAGTGCGGCGCGCTCGTTGACTACAGCGAGCTGGGCAACTTGGTCTTGGTCGCGGTCAAAATAGCGTTTTC
This sequence comes from Shewanella sp. SM32, assembly GCF_025654235.1. NCBI lineage: Bacteria > Pseudomonadati > Pseudomonadota > Gammaproteobacteria > Alteromonadales > Shewanellaceae > Shewanella > Shewanella sp. SM32. The sequence continues at coordinate 91,256 of NZ_JAKKRO010000013.1, forward strand.
CTTCAACCCATGCCTGTGTCACTTTGGCGTAAATAGACAGCGGCTCTGCGTTCCAGAGTACGATATCGGCCATTTTGCCTGGGGTGAGTGAACCCACAAACTCATCGACTCTTAATTGTTTGGCTGGATTGATAGTGACCATATTCCAAGCGTCTTCCTTCGACATATTGCAATACATCATAGACTTAGCCGCTTCTTGGTTGAGTCTGCGCTGCATTTCATAATCGTCTGAGTTAATGCTGGTGATCACCCCCTTGTTTTGCATCAGGCACGCGTTTTGCGGAATCGCATCATACACCTCAAACTTATAGGCCCACCAATCGGCAAAGGTCGATGCGCCAGCACCATGGGCAGCCAGTTCACTCGCCACTTTGTAACCTTCGAGCACATGGGTAAAGGTTTGTACTTTAAAGTGATAGGCCTCGGCCAAGCGGATAAACATCAGTATTTCTGACTGTACATAGGAATGAATATGTACGTCGCGTTGCTGGTTTAATACTTCGGCGACCGCCTGCAGACGATAACTTGGACGCGGGGCGACGGTTTTCTTTTTATCGCTGGAGCGCAGATTATCATAGGTTTTTAACGCCTTTTCATAGGCGATAGCAGCGTCGAAGGTTTCTTCAAATAACGCTTTTACTCCCATGCGAGTCTGGGGGAAGCGCTGAACAAATTTCTCGCCCCAATTACTCTGTTTGACGTTTTCACCTAAAGCAAATTTGATACTGGCGGGCGTGTTAACAAATTTGAGTTGTTCAGCTGGCTCCCCCCATTTCATTTTGATCAGTTGTGATTGGCCACCGATAGGGTTGGCGCTACCGTGGAGTAATTGCGCGCTGGTGACGCCGCCCGCTAAGGCGCGATAGATTGAAATATCGTCGGGATTAATAATATCGCCAATGCGTACTTCAGAGGTAACTGCGTCTGTTCCTTCGTTAGTACCGCCATTAATGGCGATATGCGAGTGTTCATCGACTATGCCAGCGGTGAGGTGTTTACCTGTTGCATCGAGGACTTGATAACCTGATGGCGTACTTAATTGTTGGCCAATTTTTTCGATGCGGCCATTGGCCATCAAGAGATCAGCATGTTCGAGAATACCTTGTTTATCCGATGTCCACAGGGTGGCATTCTTGATGTGCAGCTTCTCCACTTTAGGTGCTTCGCTTAGTCCGTAAGCGACGTTAGGGAAGGTGAGGTGACTCACTAGGCTCGTGCTGGCTTCATTCTTGGGAGCATGATTGCTTGCTTGGTCTGCATTCTTGCGCTTTGCAGTTTGAGTTAAAGCGACACCGGCAACATTTGTAGTGCGACTTTTTGCATCGACCATACGACCTTGAATGCCGTCATCGGCCATCCACAGCGTAAAGCGGCTAAGGCCGTTAATGCCTGCAGCGCTCAAATCGGCAGTAAAGCTCAATCTTCCGTTATCATCTAACTTAAGTTGAGTGAGTGAGATACTTTGTTCGCCACTGCTTAAATTGCCTTGGATGTTGGGTTTATCACTTTTACTTTCATCATGTAGCGATAAATCTAGCGTGAGGTTATTGAGGCTTAATTGGTAATCTCCCAGTAATCGTGCTTGGGGAAGTGAGCGCAGACTTTGCTCCTGACCTTGCAACCAAACACTGTAGATCTGGCCATCTTTAAAGATATTGCCTTTAGTGATAACAAAGTCAGCCATATAACCGGGCGCGAGTTTACCAGTAAAGTCGGCGGTGCCTGTCATCTCTGCGGCTTGGGTGGTGAGTGCCGCGAGAGCGTTTTCTTCACTTAAACCTTGGGCGATGGCTTGGCGTAGGCGCGGCCAGAAGGCATCGGTCTTAATCCCAAACTGCGTTAACGCAAAGGGGATACCCGCGTTAGCTACCGCTGCAGGGTTGGTTGGTGCACGTTCCCACTGTCTTAAATCCGCCAGTGATACTTCACGATCAGCGTCATCTGTCCCGACATCGGGTGCCTGCGGATAGTTTAAAGGCAAGATCAACGGATAGTTCAGCGCCTTTAACTCATTGATGCGTGAGTATTCTTGACCATTACCAAGTAGGTTGGCTGGCAGTTTATGTTCTTTGAGTAAATGGGCTGCACGCTGAAGAATCCCCTGATGATTTACAAATAAATCATCAAATTAGGGTGGAAGCGCATCTTGTTGCATGATCAAATGGTTTCGCTAAAAACTACACTTGGACAACAAGATGCGCGAAGCCAATATCCTACAACATTCTTTACACCAATACTGCCCAGAACTTCACCTAAAACGATTAAACAGCTTGATGCTGGCCTCTAAGGCACTGATTGAATGTAAGACACTGACCTTGACTGAGTTAGGTCGAAA